>JBGSNW010000374.1:0-6070 GCA_041739435.1 Burkholderiaceae bacterium | reverse complement strand
CCCCGCTTCGGCCGCCACGCGCTCGAAGTAGGCGCGCACCACCGTGTGGTAGCGCGGGTCGTCGAGCAAAAAGGCGTCGTGGCCATGCGGCGCGTCGATTTCGGCGTAGCTCACGTCGTGGCGGTTGTCCAGCAGCGCCTGGACGATTTCACGGCTGCGCGCGGGTGCAAAGCGCCAGTCGGTGGTGAAGCTCACCAGCAGGAACTTTGCACGGGCCCGCGCCAGCGCCGCCGACAGGTTGCCGCCGTGGTCGCGCGCCGGGTCGAAGTAATCGAGCGCGCGGGTGATCAACAGGTAGGTGTTGGCGTCGAAGTATTCGGCGAACTTGTCGCCCTGGTAGCGCAGGTAGCTTTCGATCTGGAATTCGACTTCCTGCGTGCTGTATTTGTAGGCCCCCATGCTCCCCGCTGCGCGTGGTTCGCTGCCCCCAGGGGGGGCTGAGCTTGCTTGGGGCGACCCGGCGCGGCGCTCGTCGGCCCCCACACCGGTCGCTGCGCGTGGTTCGCTGCCTTGGGCGTGGAGGGTTTCCCGGAGCTGGCGTCCGAACTTTTCGTTCATCACGTCGTCGCTGAGGTAGGTGATGTGGCCGATCATGCGTGCGATGCGCAGGCCGCGTTTGGGGATCACGTTGGCGGCGTAAAAGTTGCCACCGCAAAAGTCCGGATCGGTCACGATGGCGCGGCGGGCCACTTCGTTGAAGGCGATGTTCTCGGCGGTCAGGTTGGGGGCGCTGGCCACCACCACGGCGTGGCGCACACGCTCGGGGTATTGCAGCGTCCAGCTCAGCGCCTGCATGCCACCCAGGCTGCCGCCCATCACCACGGCCAGTGTCGCGATGCCCAGGGCGTCGAGCAGGCGCGCCTGCGCGTCCACCCAGTCTTCCACGGTGACCACGGGAAAGTCGGCGCCGTACACCTGGCCGTTGTCGGGGTTGTGGTGCATCGGCCCGGTGGAGCCGAAACACGAACCGAGGTTGTTGACGCCGATGACGAAAAATCGGTTGGTGTCCACGGGCTTGCCCGGACCGATCATGTTGTCCCACCAGCCTTCGGATTTGTCCTGCCCCGCATACACGCCCGCCACATGGTGCGAGGCATTGAGCGCGTGGCAGACCAGCACGGCGTTGGAGCGGTCGGCGTTGAGCGTGCCGTAGGTCTCGTAGGCCAGGGTGTAGCCACGGATCGACGCGCCGCTTTGCAGCGCGAGCGGCGCATCAAACAACATCGACTGGGACGAGACGATCATGGTCGGCAACAGACAATAAAAAAACCCGGTGACGCCGAAGAGGCGGAACCGGGTTGCGGATTCCCTCTTTAGCTGTTTTCGTGGCATTGGCGGGCGGACCCCGACCGGATGACACGGCGCCCGCAAGCTGGAGCAAATCGGCGCTGGCGGTTAGTATAAATCCTAGGAGCCTGTCGGACTTTGGAATCGTCGGCTGCAAATGGACCGCAGCGGTCCAATTTTTACCGTCTTCTTGACCCATAGCGGGGCTATGGGCCTGCAAATCCGGCAAAAACTGTCCTCGCCGGGGCCCATTTTCGCTTTCGACGACCAAAGCCCGACAGGCTCCTGGCCGTCTGCACGGCGGGTACTTTTTCCGGGAGCGCCATGTCCGAACTGTTTGGATCCGATGCTTATGCCCCGCGCGAGGTTGCGCGACACGTGGAGTCGGTGGGCGTGGCCAAAGCCAGGATGGCGATGCTTCCGTTGTTGATGCTGGGCGTGCTGGCCGGCGCGTTCATCGGGCTGGGCGCACTTTTTTTCGTGATCGTGAAGTCCGACGCCAGCCTGGGCTTCGCCGCTGGCCAGGTGCTGGGCGGCGTGGTGTTTTCTCTGGGCCTTTTGCTGGTCGTGGTTGCGGGGGCCGAACTGTTCACCGGCAACAACCTGCTGGCCATGGCTTGGGCCGACGGCAAGATTTCCAGCGCCGAGTTGCTGCGCAACTGGGGGCTGGTGTGCGCCGCCAATTTTGTGGGGGCCGCGGGGCTGGCGCTGCTGGTGTTCGCCAGTGGGCACACCGGCATGAACGACGGTGCCGTTGGCCGCACCGTGGTGAATATCGCACTGGCCAAACAGGCACTGCCCGTGTGGGAGGCGTTTTTTCGTGGCGCGCTGTGCAATGTGCTGGTCTGCATGGCCGTGTGGATGGCCATGGCCGGGCGCAGCGTGGTGGACAAGGCCGTGGCCATCGTGTTCCCGATCAGCGCGTTCGTGGCGGCCGGGTTTGAGCACAGCATCGCCAACATGTACCTGATGCCACTCGCGTGGCTGATCCAGCTTTCGAACGGCCTTGCGCCCGGGCAGGCCGCCGTGACCTGGGGTGGCATGGCGGGCAACCTGCTGCCGGTGATCGCCGGCAATTTGCTGGGTGGCAGCGTGCTGGTGAGCCTGGCGTACCACGTGATTTACCGGCGCGGACACGACACACCGCCGGGCTGACGCCGGCGACCTTGGCGTGCGACGCGTCAACCCCAGTCGAACAGCGCCAGAACACCCAGCACCGCAAAGATCGCGGCCGAGACGAGGTGCACCACCCGGATCGGCACCCACTTCGTGATCCTGTCGCCCAGCCAGACCACCGGCGCGTTGGCCAGCATCATGCCCAGCGTGGTGCCGGCCACCACGGCGGCCCACACGTGGTACTGCGCGGCCAGCATGACGGTGGCGATCTGCGTCTTGTCGCCCATCTCGGCCAGGAAGAAGGCGATCAGCGTGGTGGCGAACACACCCATGCGCGGCGCCGAGGCGGTTTCGCCCTCGTCCATCCGGTCGGGCACCAGCATCCACACGGCCATGGCAATGAACGAGGCGCCCAGTATCCAGCGCAACACCTGGGGCCCGAGCAGGGTGGTGATCCAGGCGCCCAGCGCACCGGCCAGCGCGTGGTTGAACACCGTGGCCACAAAAATGCCCAGCACGATGGGCCAGGGCCTTTGATACCGCGCGGCCAGGATGAGCGCCAGCAATTGTGTCTTGTCGCCCATTTCAGCGAGGGTGACGATGCCGGTGGAGACGAGAAAAGCTTCCATGGAGACAGGGGCGGCCGGAATGTTGAACCCATGACTGCACAGCATCCCCGGCCGTTCACAACGGAGGCTGCGCAGTCAAAGGTCTCGCCAAATCCGGGTGAATCGTGGGTGCCATGGGCGCCGGCGGTACCGGCGCAGCCAAGTCTGTTGACACCCACCCCTCTCGCATTCGAAGGGAGGCTACTCCCCGATGACTGCCAACATTGTACGGAGTGCGGCTTTCATCCCGCTGTCAGGCGCAGCGCAGGGCGAGTTTTCGTCTGATCGCCACGCACGCTTCTGGCGTGTTTTTTGCTTTGTTTTGGTGCGATTTGCCTTCGGGCGAATTTTCAACGCAATAACGCACCACAACGGTTCAATTCACCCCAAGAGGATTTCATGGAAGCACTCAAACAGGGCGCAGATGCTTTGTTCATTTTGCTGGGCGGCGTCATGGTGTTGGCCATGCACGCCGGATTTGCATTTCTCGAGCTGGGCACGGTCCGCAAAAAGAACCAGGTGAATGCACTGGTCAAGATCCTCGTGGACTTTTCGGTGTCCACCGTGGCGTATTTCCTCGTCGGTTACGGGGTGGCTTATGGCGCCAGCTTTTTTGTGGGCGCCGAGCAACTGGCCGCCAGGAACGGTTACGAGCTGGTGAAGTTCTTCTTTTTGCTGACGTTCGCCGCCGCCATTCCGGCCATCATCTCGGGCGGTATCGCCGAGCGTGCGCGCTTTTGGCCGCAACTCATGGCCACGGCCGTGATCGTCGGGCTGGTGTATCCGCTGTTCGAGGGCGTGGTCTGGAACCAGCAATTTGGCATCCAGGCCTGGCTCAAGGCCACCACGGGGCAGGAGTTTCACGACTTTGCCGGCTCGGTGGTGGTGCACGCCATCGGGGGCTGGCTGGCACTGCCCGCTGTGCTGCTGCTGGGCGCCCGCGCCAACCGCTACCGCAAGGACGGCGCGATGTCGGCCCATCCGCCGTCCAGCATTCCGTTTCTGGCGCTGGGCGCGTGGATTCTCACCGTGGGCTGGTTCGGCTTCAACGTGATGAGCGCGCAGACGCTGGACAAAATTTCGGGCCTGGTCGCCGTGAATTCGCTCATGGCCATGGTGGGCGGCACGCTGGCCGCGCTGGTGGCCGGGCGCAACGACCCGGGCTTCGTGCACAACGGCCCACTGGCCGGACTGGTGGCGGTGTGTGCCGGCTCGGACCTCATGCACCCGGTGGGGGCGCTGGTCACCGGTGTGGTCGCCGGGGGCTTGTTCGTCTCCATGTTCACCCTCACGCAGAACCGCTGGAAAATTGACGACGTGCTGGGCGTGTGGCCACTGCACGGTTTGTGCGGCGCCTGGGGTGGGGTGGCCGCGGGTATTTTCGGCAGCACATCGCTGGGCGGCCTGGGCGGCGTCAGCCTGCTGGCGCAGCTGGCGGGCACCCTGATGGGTGTGGCCTGGGCGCTCGCCAGCGGTTTTGTGGTGTACGGCGTGCTGAAGGCCTTGGTGGGACTACGGCTTTCGCAGGAAGAAGAATACGACGGCGCGGACCTGTCCATCCACCGCATTGGCGCCACGCCGGACCGAGAAGTCAATTGGTAGCATGCTGCTAATAATATAGCAAACTATGTCCATTTGACGGGGGCTAATGGCCAATTTCATTATAAAATGACGTGAAACGGCATCGTTGCGCGCCCTGCCGGGCGAGCCTGGCGCAGCGCGCCCTGGCGCGCCAGGGCGCGTGCCAGGGGCGATGAGCGCATGGCAGGCCATGTGCGATGATTCCGCCGACCTCCACCTCACCCCCATTTTTGCCCGCGCATGTCCATCGAAAACCAGCTTGCCGAACATCGCTCCTACCTGCTGCGTTATGCCCGGCTGCAATTGCGAAACGAGGCCTGGGCAGAAGACGCGGTGTCCGAGACCCTGCTCGCGGCGCTGTCCAAGCCTCAATCGTTTGGCAATCGCTCGCAGCTCAAGACCTGGCTGGTGGCCATCCTCAAACACAAGGTGATCGACCTGTTGCGCGCGCGCTCGCGAGAGGTCAGCCTGGAGGCGCATGACGACGGTGACGGCAGCGAAGAACTCGACGCACTGATGTTCCGCCAGGATGGCCACTTTGCCGCGGCTCCGGCTGAATGGGGCAATCCCGAACAGGATCTTTCCTCCCGGCAATTCATGCAGGTTCTGGAAACCTGCACCGAAAGACTCCCGCCCGCCATGGCCCGGATATTCCTGATGCGCGAATGGCTGGAAATGCCCTCGGACGAGATTTGTAAGGAGTTGCGGCTGACGTCGACGAACCTCTACGTCCAGTTGCACCGGGCTCGGTTGCGTTTACGCGAATGCCTGGAGATTCACTGGTTTGGGCATTCCAAAGCCGATTCTTGAGCCTTTTGTTTATGTTTCTCCGCCGTAAATGCCGCGACATTGCCGCGCTGATCGTTGCACGTGAAGACCGGCCGCTGCGGCCCGGCGAGCAAATTGCGCTCAAGCTGCATCTGGTCATGTGCAAAACCTGCCCCACTTTCGAAAAGCAGTTGCTGACCATGCGAAATGCGTTGCATCAATGGCGCAATTACACCGAAAGTTGAGCACGCCCTGATTTTGTGGCGCATAATGACCGGGTGTTGTCTTGACTGACCGCACATTGGTTTGCGGTGATTCGTCAGTTTCGCGTCTTGAGAAGTCGTCAGTGGTTTGTTGATTGCGTCGAGCGGACTCCATCGCGTTTTGGATGTTTTAGAGGAGTCCCTTCCATGGGCAACAAACTTTACGTGGGCAACCTGCCCTATTCTTTCTCCGACAGCGACATGCAGCAGGCCTTCGGCCAGTTCGGTTCTGTTTCCAGCGCCAAAGTCATGATGGATCGCGACACCGGTCGCTCCAAGGGCTTCGGCTTTGTGGAAATGGGCAGCGATGCCGAAGCACAGGCCGCGATCGCCGGCATGAACGGCCAGAACATGGGCGGCCGTGACCTCGTGGTCAACGAAGCCCGTCCGATGGAAGCCCGTCCCCCGCGCAGCGGTGGCGGCGGCTTCGGCGGTGGTGGCCGCAGC
>JBGSNW010000321.1:0-2414 GCA_041739435.1 Burkholderiaceae bacterium | reverse complement strand
GGCACGGTGCCGTCGCGTTCGAGCTCGCGCACGTCGCGGATGTCGACGATCTGCACGCGCGGGTCGGCCAGGCGCTCGCGCACCTGGGCCACGGTGTAGGTGGTGATCTGGGCGGTGGCTTCGTCCACCAGTTGGCGGAATCCCTTGGTGATGGGCATGGTGAGTCTCCTGGGGGGCGGTTACAGCGCGCGCTGGATGATGATTTTTTGCACGTCCGAGGTGCCTTCGTAGATCTGGCACACCCGCACGTCGCGGTAGATGCGTTCGACGGGGAAGTCCTTCACGTAGCCGTAGCCACCCAGCGTCTGGATGGCGGCGCTTCACACGCGTTCGGCCATTTCGCTGGCGAACAGCTTGGCCATGGCGGCTTCTTTCAAGCACGGCTGGCCCGCGTCGCGCAGGCTGGCGGCGTGCCAGATGAGCTGGCGCGCGGCTTCGAGCTGGGTGGCGCAGTCGGCCAGGCGAAAGCCCACGGCCTGGTGGTTGAAGATGGCGGTGCCAAAGCTCTGGCGTTCTTTTGCGTAGGCCACGGCGCAGTCGAACGCGGCGCGGGCCATGCCCACGCTTTGCGCGGCAATGCCGATGCGCCCGCCTTCGAGCGCCGACAGGGCGATGCGGTAGCCCTCGCCTTCCTGGCCAATGCGGTTTTCGGCGGGGATGCGGCATTGGTCCAGGTTGATCTGCGCGGTGTCGCTCGAATGCTGGCCCAGTTTTTCTTCGAGCCGCGCCACCACGTAGCCGGGCGTTTGGGTGGGCACGATGAAGGCGCTCATGCCTTTTTTGCCCGCGCCCTTGTCAGTGACGGCGATCACGATGGCCACGTGACCGTTCTGGCCGCTGGTGATGAACTGCTTGACGCCTTGAAGGACGTAGCTGTCGCCGTCGCGTGTGGCGGTGGTGCGCAGGGCCGATGCGTCCGAGCCCACGTGGGGCTCGGTCAGGCAGAAGGCGCCCAGCATGCGCCCCTGGGCCAGCGGCGTGAGCCATTGCTCTTTTTGCGCCGCAGTGCCGTAGCGCATGAGGATGGCGTTGACGGGGCAGTTGGTGACGCTGATGGCGGTGCTGGTGCCGCCGTCGCCCGCGGCGATTTCTTCCAGCACCAGCGCCAGCGTGAGGTAGTCCAGCCCGGCGCCGCCCAACTCCTCGGGCACGCAGATGCCGTAGGCCCCCAGCGCGGCCAGGCCCTGGTGCACGTCTTTGGGAAAGTGGTGCTCTTTGTCCCAGCGGGCGGCGTGGGGCGCGATCTGCTCGGTGGCAAAGGCGCGCACCGCGTCGCGGATCATCACTTGGTCTTGCGTCAATACCATGGCGTCGGGCCTTTGCGGGTTGCCCTGGCGGCAACGGCCCAGGGTGTGCCGTTTGGGCAGATTTTGAACAAAATTGGCACTCAGCCCCCGTCAGATGGACATAGTTCGCTATTGTTTAAGAAGCGTTCACATCAGTTCCAGCGCCACGGCCGTGCCCTCGCCACCGCCAATGCACAGCGTGGCCAGCCCTTTTTTGAGGCCGCGCCGCTGCAGCGCATGGATCAGCGTGACCATGATGCGCGCACCGCTGGCGCCGATGGGGTGGCCCAGCGCGCAGGCGCCGCCGTGGATGTTGACGATGTCGTGCGACACCTTGAGTTCGGTCATCAGCGCCATGGGCACCACGGCAAAGGCTTCGTTCACCTCCCACAGGTCGACGTCCTTCACGCTCCAGCCGGCCTTGGCCAGGGCCTTTTGTGTGGCGCCCACGGGCGCGGTGGTGAACCAGTTGGGTTCCTGCGCGTGCATGGCGTGGCCCACGATGCGCGCCAGCGGCTTGAGGCCGAGCTTCTTGGCGGTGGACGCGAGCATCATCACCATGGCGGCGGCGCCGTCGTTGATGCTGGAGCTGCTGGCGGCGGTGATGGTGCCGTCTTTTTTGAAGGCGGGCTTGAGCGTGGGGATCTTGTCGAGCTTGACGCGGCCCGGGCCTTCGTCGATGGCGATCACGGTATCCCCCGCGCGGCCCTTGACGGTGACGGGCGTGATTTCGGTGGCGAACGCGCCCGATTCGGTGGCCGCCTTGGCGCGCTGCACCGAGGTGGTGGCAAAGGCGTCCTGCGCCTCGCGGCTGAACTGGTATTTGGCGGCGCAGTCTTCGCCAAAGGTGCCCATGGCGCGGCCGGGTTCGTAGGCGTCTTCCAGGCCGTCGAGCATCATGTGGTCAAAGATGCGGTCGTGGCCGATGCGGTAGCCGCCGCGTGCCTTGGGCAGCAGGTAGGGCGCGTTGGTCATGCTTTCCATGCCGCCCGCGACCATCACCTCGTGGCTGCCGGCGAGCAGCATGTCGTGCGCGAACATGGCGGCCTTCATGCCCGAGCCGCACATCTTGGACAGCGTGACCGCGCCCGCCGACAGCGGCAGGCCACCCTTGAGCGCGGCCTGGCG
>JBGSNW010000284.1:0-4640 GCA_041739435.1 Burkholderiaceae bacterium | reverse complement strand
GCGCGTCAGCGCGGCCTTCAGGTGGGCGCCCACCCGGGCGGCGTTGTCCAGCAGGCCGTCTTCTTCCATGATGCGGATGGTTTCGACGCCGGCCCGCATCGCCAGCGGATTGCCGCCAAAGGTGGTGCCATGGTTGCCCGGCTGGAAAATGTGGGCGGCCTTGGGGCCGGCCACCACCGCACCAATCGGAACGCCGGAGCCCAGGCCTTTGGCCAGTGGCATCACATCCGGCCGGATGCCGGCCCATTGGTGGGCAAACCATTTGCCGGTGCGGCCCATGCCACACTGCACTTCGTCGATCATCATGAGCCAGTCGCGTGCATCGCACAGCTGGCGCACCTGCTGCAGGTAGTCCACGCGCATGGGGTTGATGCCACCTTCGCCCTGGATGGTCTCGAAGAACACGGCCACGACGTCGGGGTTGTCTTCGGTGGCTTTCTTCAGCGCCTCGATGTCGTTGAGCGGCACGCGGATGAAGCCCTCCACCAGCGGACCAAAGCCGGCCTGGATTTTCGGGTTGCCGGTGGCGCTGAGGGTGGCGATGCTGCGGCCATGAAATGCCTTTTCATAGACCACGATCTGCGGGCGTTCGATCCCCTTGTCGTGGCCGTACTTGCGTGCGAGCTTGAGCGCGGCTTCGTTGGCTTCCAGTCCGGTGCTGCAGAAAAAGACGTTGGTCAGGCCCGACAGTTCCACCAGTTTGGCCGCCAGCTTTTCCTGGTTGGGCACGTGGTAGTAGTTGGAGCTGTGGATGATTTTCGCGATCTGGTCCTGCAGCGCAGGCACCAGTTTGGGATGGGCGTGGCCCAGCGTGTTGACGGCGATGCCCCCCAGGCCGTCCAGGTAAGACTTGCCCTGGGTGTCCCACAGGCGGCAGCCCTGACCATGGCTCAGGGCGATGGGCAGGCGGGCGTAGGTGTTCATCACGTGGGGCGAAGCGACTTCGAGGGCGGGGGCGATGGCTGCGGACATGGGGGCTCCAGAAAAGAAACCGGCCCCGCGAACGTATGGCGTCTGTCGGACACAACGTCGGGTGGGCCGTCGAAGGGGGATTTTAGGCGCAGACATTGTTTGCGTTTTTGACAATTCCGCATCACAGCGATGCCGCCTCCAGCTCCAATCTGGAGCCAAGTCTTATATAAGATATAATTGTGCGGCGCAGCAACCGGCGATCCCGGGCGGCCTGCAGCACCAGCAAGTACCCTCTACCCGATGGCCTCGATCAACTCCGCGGAAGTCTTCATTCAGGGCATCACGCTCGAAGGCAAGACGTTTCGGCCCAGCGATTGGGCCGAGCGGCTGGCGGGGGTCATGAGTCCGTTTCGCCCTGGTGGCGTGCAGCCCGGGAGTCACCTGAGCTATTCACCGTGGTGCATCCCGACCACCATCAACGGGGTGAAGTGTGTGGTCGTCCACCGCGACCTGCGCGATGCCGAGCCCATGGCCTGGGACTTTTGCATCAACTTCGCCAAGGACAACCACCTGCAGGTGGCCGAGGCATGCCGGATGCCCGACGAGCCTGAAACGAAAAGCTGAACGGCCACAAAAAAACCGCCCGGAGGCGGTTTTTTGCTTTGCTGGCAGCGCACCCGTTACAAACGGCGGGGTGATTCATCCACTGAATCGCCCCGGGCTGTGCCTGACCGGGGTCAGGCGGCGGGTTTTCAGGCGCTTGCCTGGGCCAGGGCTTTCACCTTGGCGGCCAGGCGGCTCTTGTCGCGAGCGGCCTTGTTCTTGTGGAAGATGCGCTTGTCAGCGACGGTGTCCACCACGCTTTGGGCCTTGGCGAAGGCTTCGGCGGCTTTGGTCTTGTCACCGGCTGCAACGGCTTTTTCAACGTTTTTCACAGCGGTGCGGTATTTGGAGCGCAGCGAGGAGTTCGCGGCGTTGATTTTCACGTCCTGGCGGACGCGCTTGCGGCCCGACGCCAGGCGCGGGTTCTTTTTCTTGGGTTTGGCTGATGCCATGATGTAGGTTCCTTGTGTCTGTGGATGTTGTCAGCAAAGCCCTCAATTGTAGCACCGGGTCGCTTGGCACGGCGGGCGGCGAAGGCGGGGCGGGCAGGACGGCTACACTGCGCCGGTGAGTCTGTTCAAAGCCGCTTCCACTGTTTCACTGCTGACGCTGGTGTCGCGCATCACCGGCCTGGCGCGGGAGCTCCTGATGGCGTCCACCTTTGGCGCCAGCGCGCTGACCGACGCGTTCAACGTCGCGTTCCGCATTCCCAACCTGTTTCGCCGCCTGTTCGCCGAAGGTGCGTTCAGTCAGGCTTTTGTGCCCGTCCTGGCTGCCACGAAGGCCCGCCAGGGCGAGGCCGAGACCCGTCTGCTGGTGGACCGGGTGGCCACGCTGCTGGCCTGGGCGCTGGTGGCGACCTGCGTGGTGGGCGTGGCCGCGGCACCCGTGCTGGTCTGGGCCATGGCGGGCGGGCTCAAGCAGGCGCCGGGCGGGTTCGAGGCGGCAGTGTTCATGACACGCTGGATGTTCCCCTACATCGCCTTCATGTCGCTGGTGGCGTTGTCCTCCGGCGTGCTGAATACCTGGAAGCGTTATGCCATTCCCGCAGCCACGCCGGTGTTGCTCAATGTGGCCATGATCGCCGCGGCCGGGTGGGGGGCGCCGTGGTTTGCCAGCCACGGCATCGAGCCGATCTACGCCATGGCCGCGGGCGTCATGGCGGGCGGGCTGCTGCAACTGGCGGTCCAGGTTCCCGCGCTGGCGCGGCTGGGCATGTTGCCAAGATTGGGGCTGAATTGGGCCTTGGTCCGCGCCGCATGGTCTGATGTTGCTACAAAAAACATATTGAAGCTGATGCTTCCCGCCATGCTGGGCGTGAGCGTGGCGCAGATTTCGCTGCTGATCAACACGCAGATCGCATCGCACCTGGCCACCGGCAGCGTCAGCTGGCTTACCTACGCCGACCGGCTGATGGAGTTTCCGACGGCGCTGCTGGGCGTGGCCCTGGGGGTGGTGCTGATGCCGCAGCTCGCCGCCGCCAGGGCGGCCGATGACCCGGCCCGGTATTCCGCCATGCTCGATTGGGGCCTGCGCCTGGTGGTGCTGCTGGCCGTGCCCTGCGCGGTGGCCTTGCTCACCTTCTCCAGGCCGCTGGTGTCGGTGCTGTACCACTATGGCGCGTTCAGCGACCGCGATGTGCAGCAGACCACCGTCGCCTTGATGGGCTACGGCGTGGGTCTGCTGGGGCTGGTGGCCATCAAGGTGCTGGCGCCCGGCTACTACGCCAGCCAGGACATCCGCACGCCGGTGAGGATCGCCATCGTGGTGCTGGTGATCACCCAACTGCTCAATCTTGTGCTGGTGCCGCTGCTGCAGCATGCCGGGCTGGCGCTGGCCATCGGCCTTGGGGCGCTGATCAATTCGCTGTGGCTGCTGGGCGGTCTGTTGCATCGCGGCAGCTACCGGCCGGAGCCCGGCTGGGCGCGTTTTGGCCTGCAAGTGGTGGCGGCCAGCGCGTTGCTGGCCGTTTTCCTGATGTGGGCGGCGGGACATTTCGACTGGCTGGCGTTGCGTGGTCAGGGCCTGCGGCGGATCGGCCTGCTTGCACTGGCGCTGTGCGTGTCGTGTGTCCTGTATTTCGGTGCGCTGTGGGCCGCCGGCCTCAAGCTGCGGCAATTGGCGCGACGTTGATGTGTCCGTCGCCGGACCCGCTTGACGCGGCCAGACGGCTCCCGTACAAAGCCTCATGCAGATCCACTTTGCCGTTCCGACGCCGCTGGAATATTTTTCTGTGCTGGTGTGCAGCGATGAAAACTTCCCGCTGCTCGAAGCCGCGGCGGCACTGGCGCAGGACGACTACCCCGAGCTGGACGTGCAGCAGGTGCTGGGCGACGTGGACCAGTTGCTCGCCCGTCTCCAGCGTCGTCTGGCCACTGACGCAGCGCCGCTGCAGCGGCTGCGGGTGCTCAACCAGTTCTTCTTTCACGAACTGGGCTTTGGTGGCAACGTCAACAATTACTACGACCCGGACAACAGCTACCTGAACGCCTTGCTTCGGACCCGTCGCGGGATCCCGATCTCGCTGGCCGTGTTGTGGATGGAACTGGCGCAAGGCCTGGGCCTGAACGCGTGTGGCGTGAATTTCCCCGGCCATTTCATGCTGAAGGTCAGTCTGCCCAAGGGACAGGTGGTGATCGACCCCGTGACGGGGCAGTCGCTGAGCCGCGAAGACCTTGCCGAGCGGCTGGAACCCTACAAGCGCCGCAGCGGTCTGGTGGACGACTTCGACGTGCCGATCGGACTGTATCTGCAGGCGGCCAATCCGCGCGACATCATCTGCCGCATGTTGCGAAACCTGAAGGAAATCCATCGCGCCCAGCGGGATTGGGCGCGCCTGGTGGCCGTGCAGGACCGGCTGATCGCCCTGCTGCCCAAAGCCTGGGGTGAATACCGCGACCGTGGCCTGGCGCTGGCGGAGTTGGGCGACACGGAGCGCGCGCTGGTGGACCTGGAAAACTACCTGGTCCATGCCCACGAAGGCCTGGATCTGGACGAACTCACCGAGCGGGTGGCCGCGTTGCGGCGCGAACGCCGCTGAGCGCCCGCCGCGGCTTCAGATGCCGCGCCTGAGGAACTCCGGAATGTGCGTGACGTCAACTGGAGTGACTGCGCGTGGCGGCGGA
>JBGSNW010000209.1:0-30779 GCA_041739435.1 Burkholderiaceae bacterium | reverse complement strand
GCGCTGCGTGCTGGGCGGCGCTGCGAGGTGGGGGTGTGGGCCCGGACCGTCGGCATGCGCGGCGGCGGGCTCCAGTGCGTGTGGAATCAGGGTGTCAAGATTCTTCCCCAGCAGGTCGATTTCTGCCGTCTGAAGCAGGTGGCACAGCGAGGGATTGACCTGCAGGATCCGGCCGTTTTCGTTCATCAGCGCCATGCCGATGGGCATGGTGTCGACCAGCACGCCCAGATTTCTCGCCTGGCGGGCGGTCTGCCGGTTGCGCGCGTACAGCGTGCGCAGATAAATCGCCGTCAGCCCGCCCGCGAACAGCAGCACCACGATCAGGCTCCATTGCAACTGGGGGCGGATGCGGCTGGCGATCAACTCCTGAATCTGGCGTTCGGGCACCAGGATGTGCAGATCCATGTCGTCACCGGGTGTGCCGGGTGTCAGGTCCAGGGTGTGTTGGGTGCTGTAGTACACCTCGGCGCTGGAACGCTGGCGCACACGCCCGATACCGGGCATGGGCGGCAGCGGGCCGCCGGCGCCAAGCGACTCGAAGTCGGCGCTCCAGGTCTGGGTGGGCTGGCCCATCCGGTCGCCGAAGGTCTGGCGCTGATCCGGGTGCAGCAGGTAGTGGCCGCCGCTGGACGTCAGGTAAGTGGTTGCGCCCGGGGTTTCGGAAGCTCCGAGCCGCTCAAGGAACGGTCGGGCTTCCAGGGCCAGCACCACGGCGCCGAAAATGCGGCCGTCGGCGGTTCGCACGGCCATGGCGGCGTCGAGCACCGGGCGGCGTGGCAGCTCGGGTTGCCCGTTGACCACGCTCAGGGTTAATGGCGACAGGTAACTCTCGCCCGGTGATAACTCCAGCGCCTGCTGCACATGCACGGGCAGTGTGGCCCCCGGCGTGGCGGAGGTCGACACAACGCGCACCTGCCCGGCCAGGTTCTGTTCGATGTGGGAGATTTCGAGCGCACCACTTTCGGTCACCTCGAACAGCTGGAATCTGAACACCGAAGACTTGCTGCGCAGAAAGCCGGTGATGATCTCGTTCAGCCGCTGTTGCCACAATGCACGTGGCGTGTGGTCCAGCGGGTCCACGCCGCCGTTGCGCAGGGCACGCCCCATGCCGTTGACGGGGGGAATCTGCGACACAAAGGCCAGGTTGCGTCGCAGGTCGTCGAGCTGGTCGTCGATCACCGCGAGCTTGCGCTGCTGTTCCTGGCTCAGCGTGGCACCCAGATCGCGAGCAATCTCGCTGCGCTGATTGGCACCGACGTATTCGTACAGCCCCAACATGGAAAGCGCCAGAACGCCAAAAGCCAATGCCAGCAGCAACAGCAAGGCCTGGTCTGAAAACTTTCGCAACGTCAGCGACGCCATGAACCCCCTCCGGGTGCGTCATGGGCGGCCCCTGGTACGCGGTGTGCGTCCGAGGGATGTTGTAGCACCCATGCCGTCACCTCCATTGTTAACGCAAACCAGAGGCGGTGCCTAGCTCGGCAACGCCAACTATTTGGGTATTGGCGGATCTTTCTGTGTGTTGGTTCGCTGCGCGGGGGGGGGCGCACCCGAATGGATCAGGCTGCGGCTTCCAGGCCCTGCCGGAAGTGCTCCCGCATGCGTTGTGTGGCGACATCGGGTTGGCGGGTGGCCAGCGCCTGCATGAGGGCGCGGTGCTCGGCCAGCGATTCTTCAATGCGGCCGCTTTTGAGCAGCGAGTTGTGGCGGTTGAGCTTCATGACCTTGCGCAGGTCGGCCACCATCTGGTCGCGCCAGCGGTTGTCGGCGATCTCCAGCAGCCGCATGTGAAAGCGTTCGTTGATGGCAAAGAACTGTTCGCGGTCCACCTGGCCGGGGGCAGCGGCGGCTTCGAGTTCGGCGTGCAGGGTTTGCAGGCTGGCCAGCTCGGCGGGGGTGGCGCGGGCGGCCACCACGCCGGCGGCGTCGCTTTCCAGCAGGCTCAACAAGTGGTACACATCGGCGAGGTCGCGCTCGGACACTTCGGTGACGTAGGCGCCGCGGCGCACCTTCATGGTGACCAGGCCTTCGGCGGCCAGCACCTTGAGCGCCTCGCGCAGGGGGGTGCGGCTGATGCCGTATTCCTCGGCCAGCTTGAGCTCGTCAATCCAGCTGCCGGGCTCGAGTTCGCGGTTGAAGATGCGCTGGCGCAGCAACTCGGCCACCTCTTCATAGAGGGCGCGGTGGGACAGGGAAACAGCAGCCATGGGGTGGATTGTAAGGCAGGAACAATATTCTGAATCAATAATTATGAATGATGTAAACTTGTTGCAGATTTTGCACCGCGCCGCCGACCGGTTGCTGACGCGTGCCGAGCCCGTTGGGGCTGGGCTTGTCGCAAGCCACGGCAACGCGAGGCAGGCATTTCGACCGACTCATTTCGACAGACTCAATGCGAACGGTACCCGCCATGACGCCCAAAGACACTGAATTCACTCCCGCCTCGCTGGAAGCCTGGCAAAAAGCAGCGGCCAAGTCGGCCCCTGGCGGCGACGTGAACGCGCTGAACTGGGTCACGCCCGACGGCATCACCGTCAAGCCGCTGTACACCGCGGCCGACACGGCGGGGCTGTCCCACGCCAACACGCTGCCCGGCTTTGAGCCCTATCTGCGCGGACCCCAGGCCACGATGTACGCCGCCCGGCCGTGGACCATCCGCCAATATGCGGGTTTCTCAACCGCCGAAGAGTCCAACGCGTTTTATCGCAAGGGCCTGGCCGCGGGCGGGCAGGGTGTGAGCGTGGCGTTTGACCTCGCCACCCACCGCGGCTACGACAGCGACCACCCGCGTGTGACGGGCGACGTGGGCAAGGCAGGCGTGGCCATCGACAGCGTGGAGGACATGAAGATCCTGTTCGACCAGATTCCACTGGACAAGGTGAGCGTGTCCATGACCATGAACGGCGCGGTGCTGCCCGTGCTGGCCGGGTATGTGGTGGCCGCCGAAGAACAGGGCGTGCGCCAGGACCAGTTGAGCGGGACCATCCAGAACGACATCCTCAAGGAGTTCATGGTCCGCAACACCTACATCTACCCGCCCGAGCCGAGCATGCGCATCATCGGCGACATCATCGAGTACACGGCCAGGAACATGCCGAAGTTCAACTCGATTTCCATCAGCGGCTACCACATGCAGGAAGCCGGCGCCAATCAGGCGCTGGAGCTGGCCTTCACCCTGGCCGACGGCAAGGAATACGTGAAGACCGCGCTGGCCAAGGGCCTGGACGTGGACGAATTCGCCGGACGCCTGAGCTTCTTCTGGGCCATCGGCATGAACTTCTACCTCGAAGTGGCCAAGATGCGCGCCGCGCGCCTGCTGTGGTGCCGCATCATGAAGGGCTTCAACGCCAGGAACCCCAAGAGCCTGATGCTGCGCACCCATTGCCAGACCTCGGGCTGGTCGCTCACCGAGCAGGACCCGTACAACAACGTGGTGCGCACCACCATCGAGGCCATGGCCGCGGTGTTCGGCGGCACCCAGAGCCTGCACACCAATTCGTTCGACGAAGCCATTGCGCTGCCCACCGAGTTTTCAGCCCGCATCGCCCGCAATACGCAGCTCATCATCCAGGAAGAAACGCACATCACGAATGTGATCGACCCCTGGGCCGGCAGCTACATGATGGAAAAACTCACGCAGGACATGGCGGATGCGGCCTGGGCCATCATCGAAGAGGTCGAGGCCATGGGCGGCATGACCCGCGCCGTGGACAGCGGCTGGGCCAAGCTCAAGATCGAGGCCGCTGCCGCCGAGAAGCAGGCCCGCATCGATTCGGGCAAGGACGTGATCGTCGGCGTCAACAAGTACCGGCTCCAGACCGAGGACGCCATCGAGGCACGCGACATCGACAACGTGGCGGTGCGTGACGGGCAGATCGCCCGGCTTCAAAAAATCAAGCAAAAACGCGACTCAGCCCTCGTCGAATCTGCATTGTCAGCTATCACTTCCGCAGCAGAAAAGGGCGACGGCAATCTGCTCGACCTGGCCATCCGCGCCATCCGCCTGCGCGCCACGGTGGGCGAGGTCAGTGACGCGCTTGAAAAAGTATTCGGGCGCCACCGCGCCGACACGCAAAAGGTGACCGGTGTGTATGCAGCCGCTTATGACTCGGCCGAAGGCTGGGAACAACTCAAGACCGAAATCAACGCCTTTGCCGACCAGCAGGGCCGCCGCCCGCGCGTGATGATCGCCAAGCTGGGCCAGGACGGCCATGACCGTGGCGCCAAAGTGGTGGCCACGGCCTTTGCCGACCTGGGGTTTGACGTGGACATGGGCCCGCTGTTCCAGACGCCCGAGGAATGCGCCCGCCAGGCCATTGAGAACGACGTGCACGCCGTCGGCGTGAGCACGCTGGCCGCGGGCCACAAGACGTTGGTGCCGACCATCCTTGCCGAGCTGAAAAAGCAGGGTGCCGACGACATCATCGTTTTTGTGGGCGGCGTGATTCCGCGCCAGGACTATGAATTTTTGTACGCCGCTGGCGTCAAGGGCATCTACGGCCCGGGCACGCCAATCCCGGCCAGCGCCAAGGACGTGCTGGAGCAGATCAGGAAGGCACTGGCGTGAAAAATTTCCCGTTCGGGCTGAGCTTGTCGAAGCCTCCCCACCGCCTTTGCGCTCATTTCGAATGAAGTTTGAGCTCCCGTCAAGGTTGACGATTCGGGCCCTGCCGGGGTTTCGCAGAGGCGCATCTTAGATGAAGCCCTTCTACGTCTACATGCTGCGTTGCCGCGATGGCTCGTACTACACGGGCCAAACTGACAACATGGAATCCCGCATGCAGCAGCACGGTGCGGGTGAGATTGGCTACACATCGACTCGTAAACCTGTGGAGTTGGTTTGGCAAGGCGAATTTGAGACACGTGAAGGTGCTCTCGCTTTCGAGCAACAGGTCAAGGGCTGGTCTCGCACGAAGAAGGAGGCGCTGATTGCCGGTGATTGGGACAGGATCAAGCAGCTTGCACGCTCCGCTCCCACCGTTCGGGCTGAGCTTGTCGAAGCCCCGGCGCACCTCCAGGGCCGGCAGGCGAACGAGGCAAGCCCTTCGACAGGCTCAGGGCGAACGGATAATTTGCTGCAAGGCATTCTCGAGGGTGATGCCGCCACCCAGCGCCGCGCCATCGCCAAGGCCATCACCCTGCTCGAATCCACCCGGGCCGATCACCGCGTGCAGGGCGACGAACTGCTCACCGCCTTGCTGCCCCACACCGGCCGCAGTTTCCGCCTGGGCATCAGCGGTGTGCCTGGCGTGGGCAAGAGTACGTTCATCGAAGCACTGGGCCTGTACCTCATCGGGTTAGGTCACCGCGTGGCGGTGCTCACCATCGACCCCTCGTCCAGCGTCTCGGGTGGCTCCATCCTGGGTGACAAGACGCGGATGGAAAAACTCTCGGTGCACGAGCGGGCCTACATCCGTCCCAGCCCGTCCAGCGGCACGCTGGGTGGCGTGGCCGAAAAAACGCGCGAGGCCATGCTGGTGTGCGAGGCCGCGGGCTACGACGTGGTGATCGTCGAAACCGTGGGCGTGGGCCAGAGCGAAACAGCCGTGGCGGGCATGACCGACATGTTCGTGCTCATGCAGTTGCCCAATGCCGGCGACGACCTGCAGGCCATCAAGAAGGGCGTGATGGAGCTGGCCGACCTCGTGCTCATCAACAAGGCCGACCTGGACCCCGACGCCGCGACACGCGCCCAGGCGCAGATCGTCTCGTCGCTGCGGCTGCTGGGGCAGCATGGCCATCCCGACCATGCGCACCATGACCCGAAAATCTGGCACCCGCAGGTGCTCCAGCTGAGCGCCCTGCAGGGCAAGGGCGTGGACGCGTTCTGGGCCGCGGTGTTGTCGTTCAAGGCGCTGCAGCAAGGCAACGGGCGCCTGGCGGCACGCCGGCAACATCAGGCGCTGGCGTGGATGTGGGAGCGCATCGACGCGGGCCTCAAACACGCCTTCCGGCACGACGCGCAGGTGAGCGCGCTGCTGCCGCGCATGGCCGCCGATGTGGCGGCGGGACGGCTGGTGGCTTCGACTGCAGCACGAAATCTGCTTCAAGCCCATGTCAAACGGTCATAGTTAGCTACTGAAAACATAGTATTTTTGAGGACGACACCATGCACGACATTCTCGAACAGCTGGAAAAAAAACGCGCCGCCGCCCGCCTGGGGGGCGGGCAAAAGCGCATCGACGCACAACACGGCAAGGGCAAGCTCACCGCGCGCGAGCGGCTGGAGTTGCTGCTGGACGAAGGCACGTTCGAAGAGTGGGACATGTTCGTCGAACACCGCTGCGTCGATTTCGGCATGCAGGACCAGAAGATTCCGGGTGACGGCGTGGTCACCGGCTACGGCATGATCAACGGACGCCTGGTGTTTGTGTTTAGCCAGGATTTCACGGTGTTTGGCGGCGCGCTCAGCGAGGCCCATGCCGAAAAAATCTGCAAGATCATGGACCAGGCGATGAAGGTCGGCGCCCCGGTGATTGGCCTCAACGATTCGGGCGGCGCGCGCATCCAGGAAGGCGTGGCGTCATTGGGCGGCTATGCCGACGTGTTCCAGCGCAACGTGATGGCGTCGGGCGTGGTGCCGCAGATCAGCATGATCATGGGGCCGTCGGCGGGCGGCGCGGTGTATTCGCCGGCCATGACCGACTTCATTTTCATGGTCAAGGACAGCAGCTACATGTTTGTCACCGGCCCTGAAGTGGTCAAGACCGTGACGCACGAGGAAGTGACCGCCGAGGAACTGGGCGGTGCCGTCACCCACACCACCAAGAGCGGCGTGGCCGACCTGGCGTTCGAGAACGACGTGGAGGCGCTGCTGATGCTGCGCCGCCTCTACAACTACCTGCCGCTGTCCAACCGCGAGAAGGCCCCAGTGCGCCCCAGCGGTGACCCGGCGGGCCGCATGGAGCTGAGCCTGGACACCCTGGTGCCCGACAACCCGAACAAGCCCTACGACATGAAGGAGCTGATCCTCAAGACGGTGGACGATGGCGATTTTTTCGAGCTGCAGCCCGAATACGCCAAGAACATCCTGATCGGCTTTGCCCGCATGGAAGGCCAGACCGTGGGCATCGTGGCCAACCAGCCGCTGGTGCTGGCGGGCTGCCTGGACATCAAGAGCAGCATCAAGGCGGCGCGTTTCGTGCGCTTCTGTGATGCCTTCAACATCCCCGTCATCACCTTCGTGGATGTGCCCGGCTTCATGCCCGGCACCAGTCAGGAGTACGGCGGCATCATCAAGCACGGCGCCAAGCTGCTTTACGCCTACGCCGAGTGCACCGTGCCCAAGATCACCGTCATCACCCGCAAGGCTTATGGCGGTGCCTACGACGTGATGGCCTCCAAGCATTTGCGGGGCGACGTGAACTTTGCCTGGCCCAACGCGGAGATCGCGGTGATGGGCGCCAAGGGCGCGGTGGAAATCATCTTCCGCGAGGACAAGGGCGACCCCGCCAAGCTCGCGGCCAAGGAAACCGAATACAAGGCCCGTTTCGCCAACCCGTTCGTGGCCGGCGCGCGCGGCTTCATCGACGACGTGATCCTGCCGCACGAAACGCGCAAGCGCATCTGCCGTTCGCTGGTGATGCTCAAGGACAAGAAGATCGAGAACCCGTGGCGCAAGCACGGGAATATTCCGCTGTGAGCTGCGTGGGGCTCCGCCATGACCTTGTTCAGCGCCGGATCGGATTGCCCGGGCGTTTTGCTCCGTGTCCCCCGGCCTTTGGCCTCCTCCTTGACCTGCGCAAAACGCCCAGGCAACCCGGTCCAGGGGGCTTGGTATGCCTGGCGCCAAGGCAAAAAACTTCCTTTGCGGCGGTGGGTGGCGAGTCTGCCACAGCGAAGGCAAGGAGGAGACCGAAGGGCGGGGGACATGAGCGGGAGACGGATCGCTGCCTCCATTGCGGGCTCAGACGAGGCTTCGTACCACCCCACCGATCATCTGCGCTGGCACACAACCTATTGTTAGGAGACTGCGAATGTTCACCAAAATCCTGATCGCGAACCGCGGCGAAATCGCCTGCCGCGTCATCGCAACCGCCCGCAAGATGGGCATCCAGACGGTGGCCGTCTATTCCGAAGCCGACAAGGATGCGCGCCACGTGCTGCTGGCCGATGAAGCTGTGCACATCGGGCCGGCGCCCAGCCGCGAGAGCTACCTGGTGGCCGACAGGATCATCGCCGCATGCAAGCAGACCGGCGCGCAGGCGGTGCATCCAGGTTATGGCTTCCTGAGCGAGAACGCCGAGTTTGCCAAACGGGTGGAAGAAGAGGGCATCGTTTTCATCGGCCCCAAACACCATTCGATTGGTGCCATGGGTGACAAGATCGAATCGAAAAAACTGGCCGGCAAGGCCGGTGTGAACTGCATTCCCGGCGTCAACGACGCCATCGAGACCGCCGAGAAGGCGGTGGAGATCGCCAGGGGCATCGGCTACCCCGTGATGATCAAGGCCAGCGCGGGCGGTGGCGGCAAGGGCTTGCGCGTGGCCTTCAACGACAAGGAAGCCCTGGAAGGTTTCACCAGTTGCAGGAACGAAGCCCGCAACAGCTTTGGCGACGACCGCGTGTTCATCGAAAAGTTTGTCGAGGAGCCGCGCCACATTGAAATCCAGCTGATTGGCGATTCACACGGCAACGTGTTGTACCTCAACGAGCGCGAATGCTCGATCCAGCGCCGCCACCAGAAGGTGATCGAGGAAGCGCCGTCGCCCTTCATCTCGGACGCCACCCGCAAGGCCATGGGCGAGCAGGCCGTGGCACTGGCCAAGGCCGTCAAGTACCAGAGCGCGGGGACCGTGGAGTTCGTGGTTGGCAAGGACCAGAGCTTCTATTTCCTGGAGATGAACACCCGCCTGCAGGTCGAGCACCCGGTGACGGAGTGCATCACCGGGCTGGACCTGGTGGAACTCATGATTCGTGTGGCCGCCGGCGAAAAGCTGCCCCTCACGCAGGCCGATGTGAAGCGCGACGGCTGGGCCATCGAATGCCGCATCAACGCCGAAGACCCGTTCCGCAACTTCCTGCCTTCCACCGGCCGCCTGGTGCGTTTTGCGCCGCCCGCGCAGACCATGTTTCAGGCAGGCCACACCCCCGTTCACCCTGAGCTTGTCGAACGGGAGGGCTTCGTGCCCGCACCGCCCGAACGGGAGGGCGACTATTTCGGCGTGCGGGTGGACACCGGTGTGCAGGACGGTGGCGAGATCCCCATGTTCTACGACTCGATGATCGCCAAGCTCATCGTCCACGGCAGGGACCGCCTTGACGCCATCGCGAAGATGCGCGAAGCCCTCAACGGCTTCGTGATCCGCGGCATCAGCAGCAACATCCCGTTTCAGGCCGCGCTGCTGGCGCACCCCCGGTTTGTCAAGGGCGACTTCAATACCGGCTTCATTGCCGAGCAGTACGGCAAGGGGTTTTCCGCCGAGGACGTGCCACACGAAGACCCGGATTTTCTCGTGGCGCTCGCCGCCTTCGTGCGGCGCAAGTCGCGCGAGCGCGCGGCCGGCCTCACGGGGCAGTTGCCAGGCTACGGCGTGCAGGTGGGCAAGGACTATGCGGTGGTCACGCTGGGCGTGGGTGGCAAGAACGTCTACACCCCCGTGCATGTGGACGAGTTCGTAGGTGAGCGTGGGGCGGCCACGGTCACGGTGAATGGCAAGAGTTTTGTCATCTGCAGCCCCTCGCGCCTCAACGACGTCGCCATTGGCGGCACGGTCAACGGCCAGCCTTTCACGGCACAGGTGGGGCGGGGCACGCCGAAAAACCCGCTGGCGCTGCAGGTTCAGCACAACGGCACGCGCATCGAGGTGCTGGTCGGCTCACCGCGCATGGCCGAATTGCATCGACTCATGCCGTTCAAGGCGCCGCCGGACATGAGCCGCTTTGTGCTATCGCCGATGCCCGGTCTGCTGGTGGACGTGGCCGTGCAACCCGGCCAGAAAGTGCAGGCCGGCGAACGCGTGGCCGTGATCGAGGCCATGAAGATGGAAAACGTGTTGTTTGCTGCCGCCGACGGTGTCGTGGGCAAGGTGCTGGCGGCCAAGGGCGAGAGTCTGACCGTGGATCAGCCGATTGTGGAGTTTGAGCTGAAGTAACCCGTTCGGGCTGAGCCTGTCGAAGCCCCGCTGTGCGTTCGCTCTTCGACCCGCTCGGAGCGAACGGTTTGTGAGCAAGATCATGCGCCAAAGACCATTCAAAGTGCTGGGCATCCAGCAGATCGCCATCGGCGGCCCCGACAAGACGCGGCTGCAAATGCTCTGGGTCGAGATGCTCGGCCTGGAGGTCACGGGCACCTTCCGGAGCGAACGCGAAAACGTGGACGAAGACATCTGCGCCATTGGCAGCGGCCCGTTCAAGGTGGAGGTTGACCTGATGCAGCCGCTCGACCCCGAGCGCAAACCCGCGGTTCACACCACGCCGCTGAACCATGTCGGCCTGTGGATCGACGACCTGCCCCGGGCGGTTGAATGGCTTGCCGCGCAGGGAGTGCGCTTTGCCCCCGGCGGCATCCGAAAGGGGGCGGCGGGATTTGACATCTGTTTTCTGCACCCCCGGGCGAATGACGAGTTCCCGATTGCCGGGGAGGGCGTGCTGGTGGAACTGGTGCAGGCGCCACCAGAGGTGATTCAGGCATTTGCCCGTCAGGCCACGGCCTGACGCGTGGGTCTCGTCAAAAAGGGGAAAGCGGTAATTTGACGCTGTTTTGTGGTTGTTTTCTGCTTATGCGGCAGACATACGGGCCGATAACCTTCCAAGGAACGTTTCAGGAGGTTGTCATGCCACGTTTGCATTACCCGCTGTCCGAGAATGCCGCGCTTCCCCCGGGAGCCTCTCTTGGCATGGCGGCCGCGATCTGGGATACCCCATGTCAGGCGGCACGCGATGGCTATTGGCCTGACGATCTCTTGCGCGCCTTTACCCTGGGCATGGCCGCGCACGGCTTGAGCGTCAGCGCGTCCATGATGCTGGACGACCGGCGTTATGCGCTGGAAACCCTGGCCTTTGCCCACACCATGGCCGACGCGCCGCTGCGAGAGCTTGCCATGGCGCTGTTTCGCCATTTCGAACAGGTTCAGTCGGGCATTGCGCGATTGAACTGACACCGCTTCCCTGAGCAGCCCACCTGGACCCGATTTTGACCATGCGTTTCAGACCCTTTTATCCCGGTGTGTGGTTGATGCGCCGTGTTCGATTGCCCGTCAAACTGGGGCTGCTGGCCTTGCTGTTGCTGATTCCGCTGCTTTTTGTACTGACGCAGTTGCTGCAACGGATTCAGAACGATGCGGTGTTCACCCGTGGGGAACTGGACGGCGTGGCGGCGGTGTCCGAGGTTTCCGGTCTGGTGGGCCTGGTGCAACAACATCGGGACTGGTCGCAAATGCAGGGGGCCGGGGTCGGTGATGCACGTGCGGTGCTCACTGCAACGCGTGGTGAACTGGTCCGTGTGCTGGACGTGGTGTCCAAGTGGTTGCGTGAATCCGACACATTGGGGACGGGGCTGGACTGGCCCGCCTTGCGGGGTCGGGTTGAGGCGCTGGCGGGCGACGGGTCTGGCCTGAATCCTGCGGAACAGATCGAGCGCCACCGGGCCGTGATCGATGACTCGCGGCGCCTTGTCTACACGCTGGGCGAACGTTCGGGCCTGCTTTTCGATCCCGAGGCGGCACCCTATTTCCTGATGGACATGATGGTGTCGCGGACGCTTCCATGGGGCGAACAGATCAGTCAGTTGCGCGGGCTTGGGGCGACCGTGGTGGCGGGTCAGGCCCCGGACGCCACGGCAGTGACCACCATGCGCCTGGGTCTGGACTCGTTGAAGCGGATTCAGCAAGACATCCGGTTTGCCATGGCGTTTCTGGAGCGCCATGGTGAGAAAGACTTGCCGGGTGACGCCGCGTTGGCCGCGAGCGCCGCTTTCGAGGCCATGGCCAGGGACGCTGTCAAGCCCGAGGCCGTTCCGCGGGCGGGGCGAGGCCTGTTCGACGCAGGCACCCGTGCGATGGACGCGGTCAGCGCCTATCAGGGAGCGGTTCAACAGCGCATGCGCGCGCTGCTGACCGCGCGGCAAGCGGCGCTGAATGTGCAATGGTGGTCGGCGGTCGGAATGATTGTTGCGGGGCTGTTGTTGATGCTGTATTTGCTGGTTGCCTTCTACCTGAGTTTCGTGATCGACTTCCGTCGTGTTGTGAGCGTGATGAAGCAGACGGCCACTGGAAACCTCACCACGCATGTACAGGTGCGCGGCAACGATGAACTCGCCCAGATGGCCACGCTGCTGGAAGAAATGATCTGGAAACTCTCGGCGATGGTGGCCGATGTACGGAGCAATTCGGCCCTGGTCGCGCATTCGGGTCACAGCCTGGCAGCGGGCAACCGGGAGCTGGCCGAACGCACCGAGCAGCAGGCGGCCAATCTGGAACAGACGGCGGCCAGCGTTCAGCAGTTGTCGTCCATCGTTGAGCAGAATGCTTCCTCGGCGGGCACGGCGGACGCGCGGGCCGGCGAGGTGCGTGACGTGGCCGAGCAGGGCGCGCAGGCGATGCAGCGCGCCGTCACGGCGGTCGAGGGCATTCAGGGAAGCACAGCGCGCATGAACGAGATCATTGGCGTCATCGACGGGTTGGCTTTTCAGACCAACATCCTTGCCCTGAATGCGGCGGTCGAGGCCGCGCGCGCGGGCGAGCAGGGACGCGGTTTTGCCGTGGTGGCCACGGAAGTTCGCCGTCTGGCGCAGCGATCGGCCGAATCGGCCCAGGAGATCCGGTCGTTGATCCAGGCTTCCGTGGCGCAGGTGGCCGCCAGCGTACAGCAGATTCACGCGGCGGGTGGTGGCGTTTCACAGGTGGTGGAAGGCATTCGCGGGGTGGCGGCGAACATGTCGCAGATCTCCACGGCCAGCAGCGAACAGAGCACCGGCCTGGGTGAAATTTCAACGGCCGTGGCCGAGCTGGACGGCATCACGCAGCGCAACGCGCAGATGGTCGAACGCGCCGTGGCGCAAGCCAACGGGCTGGAAGTGCGCGCCGCGCAATTGTCCAAAGCGGTGTCGAGCTTCAAACTCCAGCAGGGAACGGCCGAGGAAGCCATTGCGCTGGTGGAACGTGCAGTGGCACATCGGCGCATGGCGGCGGGCGGCGCTTTTCTGCGCGACATCACCGATCCGGCGCAGGGGTTTCACGACCGCGATATGTACGTCTTTGCGCTGGACGCGCAAGGCGTCTACCTCGCTTTTGGTGGCAACCCTGCCAAGGTCAAAACACGCGTGCAGGACATTCCTGGCATTGATGGCGCGGAACTTGTGGCCAAGATCGTGCGACAGGCGCAGAACGAACCGGGCTGGGTTGAATACGAAATCACCAACCCCCAGACCGGCACCGTGCAAACCAAGATGTCGTACGTCTGCGAGGTGGACGGCGTGTACGTTGGCTGTGGCATCTACAAGAGCCTGCAGGGTCGCAAAGCGGCCTGACCCTCCAGTATCGGGCCGCGCGCGGCCAATGTGCATGCGCCACAATGCGGGCTTTGACTTTTCCGACCGGAGATTTCCCGCATGGACTTGAGCCGCTTCCCCCGCCGCCGCTATACCTCATTTGTCACGCCACTGGAGCCGCTGCCGCGATTCACGCAGGCGCTGGCGGCCAGTTGTCCGGCCGGTGCGGGGCCCAACATCTGGATCAAGCGCGATGACATGCTGGGGTTGTTTCCCGGTGGCAACAAGACCCGCAAGCTGGAGTTCCTCGTGGCCGACGCGCTGGCACAGGGTGCCGACACGCTGGTGACCTGCGGGGCGCCGCAATCCAACCATTGCCGCATCACGCTGGCGGCGGCGGTCAAGGAGGGATTGAAATGCCGCTTCGTGATCGAGGAGCGTGTACCCGGTTCCTACAGCGAGACCGCCAGTGGCAACAATTTCATGTTCCGCCTGATGGGGGTGGAGGCCCTGACCGTGGTCCCCGCGGGCAGCAACATGGCGGCCGCCATGATGGCCGTCGCCGACGAGTTGGCCGGGCAGGGGCGCAAGGCCTACATCATCCCCGGTGGAGGTTCCAACGCGCTGGGGGGGCTGGGTTATGTGGCCTGTGCCCAAGAGCTGCAGCAGCAGTTTTTTGATCAAGGGGTGCAGATCGACCGCCTGGTTGTGGGCTCGGGCAGCTCGGGCACACATGGCGGCCTGCTGGCGGGGTTTCTGGGCAATCACATCCACATTCCCATCGTTGGCATCGGTGTGAGTCGCGATCCGGTCGATCAGGAACCGCTGGTGCACAAGGAAGCACAGGCCGTGGCCGATTTGCTGGGCCTGGGCATGACCATCCCGCGTGAGAAGGTGGTGAGCGTGGGGGGCTACTGGCAACCCAAGTATTCGATTCCCAACGCGAAAATGGTTGAGGCAGTGCAGATGCTGGCGCGGACCGAGGCCATCCTGCTCGATCCGGTCTACACGGGGAAAATCATGGCGGGGTTGATCGGTCTGGCGCGCGAAGGTTTTTTCAAACCCGGTGAGAACGTGCTGTTCTTGCACACCGGTGGGTTGCCGTCATTGCATGCGTACGAGCGCGAGATCCTGGCGGGCGGAGCGGTGACAAGCTGAAACCAAACCCTCGGGAATCTCCCGAGGGCGTGTGGCGGCAACGCAGGCGTAGACTGAGGGCGACTCGCCACATTTGTGCATTGCAGCAAAAACGGGCGGGCAAGGAGACATGGATTGCGCCCCACGAACACCGCCGACCCGACCTACTTTCACAAGGTCGTCGATTGCCAGTACGCCTGCCCGGCCCACACCCCCGTTCCAGAATACATTCGGCTGATCGCGCAGGGTCGCTACAGCGACGCCTACATGATCAACTGGGTGTCGAATGTTTTCCCGGGTGTCCTCGGGCGAACGTGCGACCGGCCCTGCGAACCTGCATGCCGCCGGGGGCGGGTGGAGGAGGCCAACGCGCAGCATCCGGAGCCCGTGGCCATCTGCCGTTTGAAGCGCGTGGCCGCGGACATGAAGGACGATGTGCGGTCGCGCATGCCCAAGCCGGGAAAGAAAAACGGCAAGCGCGTCGCCTGCATTGGGGCGGGTCCGGCGTCGCTGACGGTGGCGCGTGATCTGGCGCCCCTGGGTTATGACGTCACCGTGTTTGACGGTGAGGCCAAGGCGGGCGGATTCATTCGCACCCAGATTCCACGTTTTCGCTTGCCTGAATCGGTGATCGACGAGGAAACCGGCTACATCCTCGACCTTGGCGTCAACTTCATCAGTGGCCATCGAATCGAATCGATGAAAGCGCTTCTGGCCGAAGGCTATGACGCCATCTTTGTGGGTTGTGGCGCGCCGCGTGGACGCGACCTTGACCTGCCCGGTCGCAAGGAGGCGGCGACCGGCATCCACATCGGGATCGACTGGCTGGCGTCGGTGTCATTCGGCCACATCACGAAAATCGGCCGGCGTGTCATCGTGCTCGGTGGCGGCAACACGGCCATGGACTGTTGCCGCTCCGCACGGCGGCTGGGGGGTGCCGACGTCAAGGTGATCGTGCGAAGTGGCTTCGAGGAGATGAAGGCGTCGCCCTGGGAAAAGGAGGACGCACAACACGAGGGCATCCCGATCCTCAACTACCACGTGCCCAAGGCGTTTGTGCATGAAGGGGGTCGGCTGACGGGCATGCGCTTCGAGCTTGTGCAGGCGGTGTACGACGCCAAGGGCCAGCGCAGCCTGGTGCCCACGGGCGAGCCGGACGTGGAGTTTGAATGCGACGAGGTGCTGGTGGCCGTGGGACAGGAGAACGCGTTTCCCTGGATCGAGCGTGACTGTGGCATCGAGTTTGACAAATGGGGGCTGCCCAGGCTGGGCAAGTTGACGCACCAGTCCTCTGTTCGAAACGTGTTCTTCGGCGGCGATGCAGCCTTTGGCCCCAAGAACATCATCACGGCCGTGGCGCACGGACATGAGGCCGCCGTGTCGATCGACCGGCTGCTTCATGGCGAGGACATCGACGTGCGGCCCGATCCCATGACCCATCTGGTGTCGCAGAAGATGGGCATCCACGAGTGGAGCTACAACAACGACACGGTGAATGACACCCGCTACAAGGTGCCCTGGGCCAAGGCCGAGGCGGCGCTGGCCAGCATCCGGGTGGAAGTGGAACTGGGGTTTGACGCAGCCACGGCCTTCAAGGAGGCCGAGCGCTGTCTCAACTGCGATGTGCAGACCGTGTTCAATGCGTCCACCTGCATCGAATGCGACGCCTGCGTGGACATCTGTCCGATGGACTGCATCACGTTCACGCAGAATGGCGATGAGGCGGAATTGCGGGAGCGGCTGAAGGCGCCAGCGTTCAACCTGACGCAGGATCTGTGCGTGTCCGATGAACTCAAGACGGGACGAGTCATGGTGAAAGACGAAGACGTATGCCTGCATTGCGGCCTGTGCGCCGAACGTTGTCCCACTGGCGCCTGGGACATGCAGAAATTCCTGCTCAACACGACGCAGGCCGGCCCCGCGTGCCGTGACCACATCGACCGGCGTGAGGGGGTGCCGGCATGAAGCGGATCGAAGCGGTCAACGATTTCGTCATCAAGTTCGCCAACGTCAACGGCTCCGGGTCGGCCAGCGCGAACGAGTTGTTTGCCAAGGCCATCCTGCGCATGGGCGTGCCGGTGAGTCCGCGCAATATCTTCCCCAGCAACATCCAGGGTCTGCCGACCTGGTACGAAGTGCGCGTGACAGAACAGGGCTACCTGGGGCGACGCGGCGGCATCGACATGATGGTGGCGATGAACCCCCAGACCTGGGATGCCGACGTGGCCGAACTGGAGCCTGGTGGCTATCTGTTCTATGACAGCACGCGACCGCTGCCGCCGGAGAAATTCCGTGCGGATATCCATGTGATCGGCATGCCGCTCACGGAAATCTGCAACGCGGTTTATTCCGACCCACGCCAGCGCCAGCTGTTCAAGAACATCGTGTATGTGGGCGCCTTGTCGGTGTTGCTGGAAGTCGAGCCCGAAGCCATTGAAAAGCTGTTTGGCGAGCAATACAAAGGCAAGGAAAAATTGCTGACGTCCAACGTGCAGGCGCTGCATCTGGGGCGTGACTTCGCCCGGGAGCACCTCAAGGCCCCGCTGGGCATCCGCGTGCGGCGCGCCGACAGGGTGGGCGACCGCATCTTTGTGGATGGCAACAGCGCGGCCGCCTTGGGCTGTGTATACGGCGGCGCCACCGTGGCCGCCTGGTATCCGATCACGCCATCGTCGTCGGTGGCGGAGGCTTTCCAGAAATACTGCGCGAAGTTTCGTGTCGATCCCGACACCGGACAAAACCGCTATGCCATCGTGCAGGCCGAGGACGAAATTGCGTCCATCGGCATGGTGGTGGGCGCGGGGTGGAACGGTGCACGCGCATTTACCGCCACGTCCGGGCCGGGTGTGTCGCTCATGACCGAATTCATCGGTCTCGCGTATTTCGCCGAAATTCCGATCACCATCATCAATGTGCAGCGTGGCGGGCCGTCCACCGGCATGCCCACTCGCACCCAGCAGGCCGACATCCTGTCTTGCGCCTACGCTTCGCATGGGGACACCAAGCATGTGCTGTTGTTTCCCGAAGACCCGCACGAATGCTTCGAACATGCGGCCGCGGCGCTGGACCTGGCCGACCGGCTGCAGACGCCGGTGTTCGTGATGACCGACCTGGACATCGGCATGAACCAGCGCTTGTGCAACCCGTTCGCCTGGGAAGAAGGTCGTGCCTACGAACGTGGCAAGGTCATGACGGCAGAAGAACTGGAAGCCGGCAAGGATTTTGGCCGCTACAAGGACGTGGACGGCGATGGCATCCCTTGGCGCACCTTGCCCGGAACCCACCCCACCAAAGGCAGCTATTTCACGCGCGGCACCACGCGCAATGCCTATGCCCAATATTCCGAACGCGGGCCCGACTACATCTACAACGTCGAACGGCTGCTGAAGAAGTTCGCCACCGCCGCGAACCTGGTGCCGCAACCTGTGCTTCGTCCTGCGACGGAAAAGACGCCCCTGGGCGTGATCTACTTCGGCTCGACCAGCCCGGCCATGCACGAGGCGCTGGATGTGCTGACCCAAGACGGCATCCACCTTGACGCGATGCGCCTGCGGGCATTTCCGTTTCCGGCATCGGTCAGGGCCTTCATCGACGCCCACGACAAGGTGTTCGTGGTCGAGCAGAACCGCGATGCCCAGATGCACAGCCTGCTGGTCAACGAACTTGACGTGGACCCGGCGCACCTGGTGCGTGTGCGGCATTTCGACGGAACCCCGATCACGGCGCGATTCATCACCCATGCCATCACCGGCCATGTGCATCCTGGCGGGGACCGTGCGCAGGCCAAGGCTGACGCATCCAGCAAGAGAAAGCAGATTGCATGACCTACTTGTCCAAACCCCGGCTGCATCACCCGACACTGCAGGCCAACAAGGTCGGCTACACGCGCCGCGATTACGAGGGCCGCATCTCCACGCTGTGCGCCGGCTGTGGCCATGATTCCATCTCGGCGGCCATCATCCAGGCCTGCTGGGAACTCGACATCGAACCGCACCGTGTCGCCAAACTTTCGGGTATCGGTTGCAGTTCCAAGACGCCGGACTATTTCCTGGGCGCCTCACACGGCTTCAACACCGTGCACGGCCGCATGCCCAGCGTGCTGACGGGCGCCAACCTGGCCAATCACGACCTGTTGTACCTGGGTGTTTCGGGTGACGGGGATTCGGCCTCCATTGGCCTGGGCCAGTTTGCCCATGCCATGCGCCGCGGCGTGCGCATGGCCTACATCGTTGAAAACAATGGCGTGTACGGCCTGACCAAGGGGCAGTTCTCGGCCACGGCCGACCAGGGCTCCAAGAGTAAAAAAGGTGTTGTCAACAGTGACAGCCCGGTGGACCTGGTGGCGATGGCGCTGCAGCTGGGCGCGACCTACGTGGCCCGCGGGTTCTCCGGCAACAAGGCGCAGCTCGTGCCACTGATCAAGGGCGCCATGGAGCACGGCGGCGCGGCCTTCATCGACGTGATCAGCCCCTGCGTGGCGTTCAACAACCACCCGGGCAGCACCAAGAGCTACGACTACGTGCGTGAGCACAACGAGGCCGTCAGCCGGATCGAGTTCATCACGCCGCGCAGCGAAATCACCATCGAGGCGGCTCCCGGCGAGGTGGTGGATGTGCGCCAGCACGACGGGTCCTTGCTGCGCTTGCGCAGCCTGCACGCCGACTACGACGCCACCGACCGCCATGCGGCCCTGAACTTCATGCAAACCCATCAGGCGCATGGCGAAGTGGTGACCGGACTGCTTTACGTGGACCCGCTTGCAACCGATCTGCACACGGCGCTGAACACCCCGGCCGCACCGCTCAACTCGCTGAATGCGCCGGAACTTTGCCCGGGTGTTGCCGCGCTGGGAAAACTCAACGCATCCTTGCGTTGACGCGCAGGAGCGCCTACATTGAATCCGGAGGGACTGCACCATGCCTGAACGCACCGTTTTTCAGTCCAACTCGCAAAAGCGGGTGATCCGGCTCGGCCCGCAGGCGAGCGTGCGTGACGCGGCGGGTGTCATGACCCGCGCCAACTGCGGCAGCGTGCTCATCATGGAGCCACCGGATGTGCTGCTGGGCATCGTGACCGAACGCGACCTCATGACCCGTGTGCTGGCCAAAGGGCTTGACCCGGAGGCCACCACCGTGCGTGCCGTCATGACGCCGCATCCCGTGTGTGTGCCGCCCGAGATGCGGGTGGCCGATGCGGTGCTCATCATGATTGAGCGCGGATTCCGCCACCTGCCCATCGTCGGACCCGGCGCGAAGATTCTGGGTGTTTTTTCGGTGCGCGACGCCTTGCCGCGCGAGATCGGCAGCGCACTCAGCCTGGCGGAATTCAACGAGCAGGTGAACGACGCGCTAGGGTAGCCGCCGCGTGGCCCGATGCTCAGGAGGGGGTGCGGCGCGCTTTGGCCCGCGCCAGGGCGGCCTCAATCACGGCCCGCTTGCGGTCCAATACGGCAGGGTCGGTGTGCTTCGAATGGCCGGCCAGGTCGGCCAGTTTGACTTTGGCCTTTTCTTCAAGCCTTTTTGCGTTCTCGCCCTCGTCCCGCTGTGCTTTGTAGCTATGAAATTCATACCGTTCCCGGGCTTCGGCGGCTTGCGGCGCTGACCATGCGTCCCAACCCGTTCGTGTGCCGCTAACGTTTTCGAGGCCAATACAGTCCACGGGGCAGACGGGAATACAAAGCTCGCAGCCGGTGCAGTAGCGCTCGATCACGGTGTGCATGCGCTTGTTGCTGCCCAGGATGGCATCGGTCGGGCAGACCTTGATGCACAGGGTGCACCCGATGCACCAGGCTTCGTCGATCACGGCCACGCGGCGCGGGCCTTCGGCTCCATGCGCGGGGTTCAGTGCGATCACGGGCTGCCCCGTGATGTGAGCAAGTCGCTCCACGCCGATTGTGCCGCCAGGCGGGCACTGGTTGATGGGCGCTTCGCCCGCGGCGATGGCGTCGGCGTAACCTGCACAGTCAGGGTAGCCGCAACGGGTGCACTGGGTTTGCGGCAATGCCGCCAGCACGCGCGCCGCCAGCGACTCGGTCACGGTCTTATTTGCGGCGTGCCGTCGTTTTCGTGACGGTCTTGGCCCGCGCGGGCGGTGTCTTCACCGGCTGCGGCTGGTCCAGCATGTGGTGCTCGAGGATGAAACTCCTGACCAGCGGGTAGGTGACATCGCGCCAGCGGCGGCCGCTGAAAATGCCGTAATGTCCGGCTCCCTTGATTTCCACGTGGCGCTGTTCCTTGCGGACGATGCCGGTGCACAGATCGTGGGCGGCCTCGGTCTGGCCAGAGCCGGAGATGTCGTCGAGTTCGCCTTCAATGGTCAGCAAGGCCGTGGCAGTGATGTCCTGCGGGCGAACGCGTTCGATCTTGCCATCCACGCCCTTGACGTCCCAGGTGCCGTTGACGAGCTTGAAGTCCTGGAACACCGTTTTGATGGTGTCCAGATAGTAGTCGGCGTCCATGTCGAGCACGGCGTTGTATTCGTCGTAGAACTTGCGATGGGCTTCGGCGCTGGCGTCGTCGCCCTTGATCAGGTCCTTGAAATAGTCGTAATGGCTGGAAGCGTGGCGGTCCGGGTTCATGGCCACGAAGCCGGTGTGTTGCAGGAAGCCGGGGTAGACGCGGCGTCCGGCACCCGGGAAGCTGGTGGGCACCCGGTAGATCACGTTGTTCTCGAACCACTCGTAGCTCTTGTTCATGGCGAGGTTGTTCACGGCGGTCGGCGACTTGCGTGCGTCGATCGGGCCGCCCATCATCGTCATGGACAGTGGGGTTGTCTCACCACGACTGGCCATCAGTGACACAGCGGCCAGCACGGGCACGGTGGGTTGGCAGACGCTGATCACATGGCAGTTGCCGTAGCCCTTTTGCAGGTGGCGGATGAATTCCTGCACGTAGTTGACGTAATCGTCGAGGCGGAACTCGCCGTCCGAAACCGGCACCAGGCGGGCGTTCTTCCAGTCGGTGATGTAGACCTTGTGGTCCTTGAGCATGGTCTTGACCGTGTCGCGCAGCAGCGTGGCGTAGTGGCCTGACAGCGGCGCCACGATCAGCACGGCGGGCTGGCCCTTGAGCTTGTTCAGCGTGGCCGGATCGTCCGAAAAGCGTTTGAAACGACGCAGTTCGCAGAATGGCTTGTCGATTTCGATACGCTCATGAATGGCCACTTCGACATCGTCCACGGCCACTTTCTGAATGCCGAAAGCGGGCTTTTCGTAGTCCTTGCCCAGACGGTAGATCAGGTCGTAGCCGGCCGATATGCGCTGCGCCAGTGGGGCGTGACCGAGCGGAGACAAAGGGTTGTTGTACAACTTGGCGGCGGCTTGCGCGAAATCTGCGAACGGCTCCATCAGCGAGCGTTGAGTTTCGTAGATCTGATAAAGCATGCGGACTCCAATTGCCTATGTTGCAGTGCAATATAACAGGGCTGACACCGTGCGATTTGAGGAATAACACCAATATCGCGCACTTAATGTCAGTTTGGCGGAAGCATGAGTGGGCGATGGGGTTTGGATGAGCGCGCAGCGAAGGCCAGGAAATGATGCCAAGGGGCGGGCCTGGCGCGCCGTGCGCCGGACTGCAAGCCGTGCGGAAGAATATTCAGTATTGATAGCTGAAAATTACCATTTGGCGGGGGCTTGAGGCCAATTTTGTTAAAATTTTCGCCTTCGAGGCAGTGCTGGACAAGGGCGCAAAACTCCCCCGCGCACCGCGCCGGAATGCCCCCGCGCCCGCCACTGGCGTTGCCGGCCCGTACGGAGATGCGCGGCGATGAAAAAAAAGCCCGCCATTGCGCGCGGGCGGCCGTTTTTACGGGGGAAGGTCAGACGACTTTGGCGATTGCCTGGCAAACGTAGTCGATGTTCTTGCTGTTCAACGCGGCCACGCACATGCGGCCGGTGTCGGTGCCGTACACGCCGAACTCGGTGCGCAGGCGAACCATCTGGTCCTTGGTCAGACCCGAGTAGCTGAACATGCCGATCTGGCGGGTGATGAAGGACATGTCCTGTTGGACGCCCGCGGCCTTGAGGCCGTCGACGAGTTTCTGGCGCATGGTCTTGATGCGTGCGCGCATCTCGCCCAGTTCGCGCTCCCACAGGGCCCGCCACTCGGGGTTGGCCAGCACGGCGGCCACCACCGCGCCGCCGTGGATCGGTGGGTTGGAGTAGTTGGTTCGGATCACGATCTTGAGCTGGCTGAGCACGCGGCTGGCTTCCTCGGCGTTCTCGCACAACACCGACAGGGCCCCCACGCGCTCGCCGTACAGGCTGAAGCTCTTGGAAAAGCTGGTGGAGACGAAAAACGTCAGGCCCGCGGCAACAAACTTGCCGATCACGGCGCCGTCTTCGGCGATGCCATGGCCGAAGCCCTGGTAGGCCATGTCGAGAAAGGGCGTCAGACCGCGCGCCTTGACGGTGGCGATCACCTGGTCCCACTGGGCGGCGGTGATGTCGTACTCGGTCGGGTTGTGGCAGCAGGCGTGCAGCACCACGATGGTGCCTGGCGCCGCGGCGTTCAGGCTGGACAGCATGCTGTCGAAATTGACGCCACGCCGCGCGGCGTCGTAGTACGCGTAGATGTCGACCTCAAAACCGGCGCTGGAGAAGAGCGCGCGGTGGTTTTCCCAGCTGGGGTCGGAAATCAGCACCTTGGCGTTCGGGCTGATTTTTTTCAGGAAATCGGCGCCAATTTTCAGACCCCCCGTGCCACCGATGCCCTGCACCGTGGCCACGCGGCCGCTCTTGACGGGCTCGGATTCGGCCCCGAACACCAGGCTTTTGACTGCCGCGTCGTAGGCGGCGATACCGTCGATGGGCAGGTAGCCGCGGGCCGTGGGCTTGTCCATCATGGCTTTCTCGGCGGCCTGCACGCACTGGAGCAGCGGCAGCTTGCCGTTGTCGTCAAAGTAGACGCCAACGCCAAGGTTGACCTTGTTGGGGTTGGAGTCGGCGGCAAACTGCTCGTTGATGCCGAGAATCGGGTCGCGGGGGGCCATTTCGACCGCAGTAAAGAGAGACATGTGGATCCTTCGAGGATGTCAGTGGCAGAGTTCCCGATCGTGCTGTAACCTGTCGGGTTGGTCCGATTTTAAGGGTTGGCCCGGGGGTTCGCTCGCGCCCGGGCACCCCAACAGCACAGGGAAGTCATGCCAGAAACGATGGAAGTCATACCGCACCGCCCGGATCTGCCAGCGGATGCCGCGCCCGAGGGGGCGGCGGTTGGCCATTTTGTGAGCTATCCCGGCTCGCCATTCGAATTGTTTCAGCCGTACCCGCCCGCGGGTGACCAGCCGGACGCCATCGACAAACTGGTCGAGGGCATCCACGACGGCGAGGTGTTCCAGACGCTGCTGGGGGTGACGGGCTCGGGCAAGACCTACACCATGGCCAACGTGATCGCCCGGCTGGGGCGTCCGGCCATCGTGTTCGCGCCCAACAAGACGCTGGCCGCGCAGCTTTACAGCGAGTTCCGCGAGTTCTTCCCGAAAAACGCGGTGGAGTATTTCGTCAGCTACTACGACTATTACCAGCCCGAAGCCTATGTGCCGCAGCGTGACCTGTTCATCGAAAAGGACAGCGCCATCAACGAGCACATCGAGCAGATGCGGCTGAGCTGCACCAAGAGCATCATCGAGCGGCGCGACGTGATCATCGTCGCCACCGTCTCGGCGATCTACGGCATTGGCGAGCCCGAGAGCTACCACCGCATGGTGATGACGCTGCGCACCGGCGACAAGTTGGGCCAGCGCGACGTGATCGCGCAGCTCATCCGCATGCAGTACGAGCGCAACGACCAGGATTTTTCGCGCGGCAAATTCCGTGTGCGCGGCGACACCATCGACATCTTTCCGGCCGAGCACAGCGAACTGGCGATCCGGCTGGAGCTGTTTGACGACGAGATCGAAAGCCTGCAGCTGTTCGACCCGCTGACCGGCCGCATCCGCCAGAAAATCCCGCGCTTCACCGTGTACCCCAGCAGCCATTACGTGACGCCGCGCGACCGGGTGCTGGCGGCCGTGGAAACCATCAAGGTGGAGCTGGCCGAGCGGCTCAAGGAGCTGTTGGGCATGGGCAAGCTGGTCGAGGCCCAGCGGCTGGAGCAGCGCACCCGGTTTGACCTTGAAATGCTCAGCGAAGTGGGTCACTGCAAGGGCATCGAGAACTACACGCGGCACCTGTCGGGCGCGGCGCCCGGCGATCCACCGTCGACATTGACCGATTACCTGCCCAAGGACGCGCTGATGTTCCTGGACGAAAGCCACGTGATGATCGGCCAGTTGAGTGGCATGTACAACGGCGACCGCGCCCGCAAGACCACGTTGGTCGAATATGGCTTCCGGCTGCCCAGCGCGCTGGACAACCGCCCGCTCAAGCTCGAAGAATTCGAGACGCGCATGCGTCAGGTCGTGTTTGTGTCGGCCACGCCGGCCGACTACGAGAAAACGCACGCGGGCCAGGTCGTGGAGCAGGTGGTGCGCCCGACCGGCCTGGTGGACCCGGAGGTCGAAGTCCGGCCGGCCACCCACCAGGTGGACGACGTGTTGCAGGAAATCCGCATCCGGGTTGAGAAAAACGAGCGCGTGCTCATCACCACGCTGACCAAGCGCATGGCCGAGCAACTCACGGAATATCTCGGCGACAACGGGGTCAAGGTGCGTTACCTGCACTCGGATGTGGACACCGTGGAACGGGTGGAAATCCTGCGCGACCTGCGCCTGGGTGCATTTGACGTGCTGGTGGGCATCAACCTGTTGCGTGAGGGGCTGGACATCCCCGAAGTCAGTCTGGTCGCGATCCTGGACGCCGACAAGGAAGGCTTCCTGCGCTCCGAGCGCAGCCTGATCCAGACCATCGGCCGGGCTGCCCGCAACCTCAGTGGCCGGGCGATCCTGTACGCCGACCGTGTCACCGACTCGATGCGGCGCGCGCTGAACGAGACCAACCGCCGTCGCGCCCGACAGGTTGCCTACAACACGGCGCACGGCATCACGCCGCGCAGCATCGTCAAGCAGGTGCGCGATCTCATCGACGGGGTTTACAGCGAGAAGGCGGGCCGCGAGGCGGAAAAGTTCGAAATGCAGCGCGCCGCCGTGGAGGACATGAGCGAGAAAGACGTGGCCCGGGAAATCAAACGACTGGAAAAGCAGATGCTGGAATTCGCCCGCAACCTCGAGTTCGAGAAAGCGGCGAATGCACGCGACCAACTGGCCCGGCTGCGGCAGCAGGCATTTGGCGCCCCCGGGACCGACAATGTGGTGGTCATCACAGCCGCTGCCCGACCGCGCATGTGACCGGGTCAGCGGTCTGTGCGCGGCCGCAAGAGGTGGTGAGGCCGATGCGTTGAACTGTGGTGGTCAAAAAAAGACCGATCGGTATTTTACTTGAGTGATTTGGTTGGGTTCTGTGTTATACTTGAGTCAGACAGTCAACTACCCGGTTGAAAACGGGATGTTCCCGGTCAAGGCCAGCGTCGGAATGGCTTTGCAATCGGGTTAAGACGGTGCCAGATGCGCTCAAAAGGTGCCTTTGGCAAATGTTTGGTCGTCAAGCAACTGAAAGGAGCTTGCAATGCGTCTCACCACCAAAGGCCGCTTCGCGGTCACTGCCATGATTGATCTGGCCCTGCGCCAGAGCAATGGCCCGGTCACACTGGCCGCCATCAGCCAGCGCCAGCAAATTTCCCTCTCGTACCTGGAGCAGCTGTTTGGCAAGCTGCGCCGTAATGAACTGGTGGAGTCGACCCGAGGTCCGGGTGGTGGCTACACACTTGGCCGCAAGGCGGGCGACATCACCGTGGCCGACATCATCGTCTCGGTGGACGAACCCATCGATGCCACCCAGTGCGGCGGGAAGGAGAACTGCCTGGGCGAGGCCGGTCGCTGCATGACCCACGAACTGTGGGCCGCACTGAACACCCGGATGGTCGAATTTCTCGACTCGGTCACGCTGCAAAAGCTGGTGGACGATCAACTGGCCAAGGGTGTACAGGTCGAAGACAAACCCGCCATCAAGCGGGCGATTTCGGCCATGCCCGTGGTCAAGCCCATGCGTGTCAACGCCCCCAACTCCGTGTTTGCGCTGGGCAATGCCTTCGCAAAAACCTGATTTTTAATGCCCTTGTGAGAAATATCGAGGATTGAATCCTGACGCGGACCCGCGTTGCGGGACCGGCGTTTTGCCCCTGTCACCGAACCCGCCAGCTTGAAGCCAGCCATGGACGTTACTCCACATTTCCCCATCTATCTTGATTACAGTGCCACCAATCCGTGCGACCCGCGCGTGGTGGACGCCATGATTCCGTGGTTGCGCGAGCACTTTGGCAACCCGGCTTCCCGCAGCCATGCGTGGGGCTGGGAGGCCGAGGCCGCCGTGGAAAGGGCCCGTGAACAGGTGGCCGCGCTGATCGGCGCCGACCCGCGTGAAATCGTCTGGACCAGCGGTGCCACCGAATCCAACAATCTGGCCCTCAAGGGTGCGGCGCATTTCTACAAAACCAAGGGCAAGCACATCATCACGGTCAAGACCGAGCACAAGGCCGTGCTCGACACCTGCCGCGAGCTGGAGCGCCAGGGCTTCGAAGTGACCTACCTGGACGTGCAGGAAGACGGTTTGATCAACCTGGATGCTTTCAAGGCAGCCATCCGCCCCGACACCATCCTGGCCAGCGTCATGTTCGTGAACAACGAGATCGGCGTGATCCAGGACATCACCGCCATCGGCGCGATCTGCCGCGAGAAGGGCATCATTTTCCACGTCGATGCGGCGCAGGCCACGGGCCGGGTGGACATTGACCTGGCCACGCTGCCGGTGGACCTGATGAGCCTGACCAGCCACAAGACCTACGGCCCCAAGGGCATTGGCGCGCTGTTCGTTCGTCGCAAGCCACGGGTGCGCATCGAGGCGCAAATGCACGGGGGCGGCCATGAGCGTGGCATGCGCTCGGGCACCCTGCCCACGCACCAGATCGTCGGCATGGGCGAGGCCTACGCAATCGCCAAGGCCGAGATGCACGAAGAAAACAAGCGCATCCGTGCGCTGCACGACCGCATGGTGGCGGGCCTGAAGGACATTGAAGAGGTGTTCATCAATGGCCACGAAACGCAGCGGGTGCCACACAATCTGAACATGAGCTTCAACTACGTCGAAGGCGAGTCGCTGATCATGGGCATCAAGGGGCTGGCGGTGTCGTCGGGCTCGGCCTGCACGTCGGCTTCGCTGGAGCCGAGCTATGTGCTGCGCGCCCTGGGCCGCAGCGACGAGCTGGCGCACAGCAGCCTGCGCATGACCATCGGCCGCTGGACCACCGAGGAAGAAATTGATTACGCCATCTCCACCATCAAGCACAACGTCGCCAAGCTGCGCGAGTTGAGCCCACTGTGGGAGATGTACCAGGATGGGGTGGACATTTCGTCCATCCAGTGGACCGCACATTGAAAAGGAGGCGAACATGGCCTATTCAGAAAAAGTCGTTGACCACTACGAAAACCCCCGCAACGTCGGCTCCTTCGACAAGGGCGACGAATCGGTTGGAACCGGCATGGTGGGCGCACCGGCCTGCGGCGACGTGATGAAGCTGCAGATCAAGGTCAACCCCCAGACTGGCGTCATCGAAGACGCACGCTTCAAGACCTACGGCTGCGGCTCGGCGATCGCGTCGAGTTCGCTCGTGACCGAATGGGTCAAGGGCAAGACACTGGACGAAGCGGCAGCGCTCAAGAACAGCCAGATTGCCGATGAACTGGCGTTGCCGCCGGTCAAAATCCATTGCTCGATCCTGGCCGAAGACGCCATCAAGGCCGCGGTGGACGACTACAAGAAGAAACACATGAACTGATGGCGCTCCCCGAGGCGCTTGCGGCGCAGCCCCCTCAAGTGGGCGCATCCGGTGACCCGGCGAAGCCGGTTCCACGGGTGCCCTGGACTTGAGTTGTGGTGAGTGGGGATGAAAGACAAATATGGCAGTAACCCTGACTGAAGCCGCAGCCCGGCACGTGAACCGCTACCTCGCCAAGCGTGGCAAGGGCGTGGGCGTGCGCTTGGGCGTCAAAACCACCGGTTGTTCCGGCCTGGCGTACAAGCTGGAGTACGTGGACGAGCTTTCACCGGAAGACGTGGTGTTTGAAGACCACGGTGTGAAGGTGCTGGTGGACCCAAAAAGCCTGGCTTATATCGAGGGCACGCAGCTGGATTTTGTGCGCGAGGGGCTGAACGAAGGCTTCAAGTTCAACAACCCCAACGAGCGCGACCGCTGCGGCTGCGGTGAGTCGTTCCGGGTGTGAACCTTCAATCCGACGACTTCGAGCTCTTTGGCCTGCCGCAGCGGTTTTCGCAGGACGGTGCGGCCATTGACGCACGCTGGAAAGAGCTGCAACGCGAAATCCACCCCGACCGGTTTGCCGCCCAGGGCGCGGCGGCACAGCGCCTGGCCATGCAGTGGTCGGTCCGTGTGAACGAGGCCTATCAGCGGCTCAAGGACCCGCTCAAGCGCGCCGCCAGTCTTTGCGAGTTGCGTGGCGCGCCGATCAACGCCGAGCGCAACACCGCCATGCCACCGGACTTCCTGATGCAGCAGATGGAATGGCGCGAGGCGCTGGAGGCTGCGCGCACCGAAAGCGAACTTGATGCCCTGGCCCAAGGCGTGGACGCGGTCCGACGCGAGGCACTGGCGCGTTGCGCCACCCTGCTGGATGCACAGGGCGACGCGCCCGCGGCGGCGCAGCAGGTCAGAGCCCTCATGTTCGTCGAGCGATTTGCCCGCGAGATCGACGACCGTTTTGACCAGCTGGGACAATAGGGTTTGCACAAACACACCGACATGGCGCTATTACAGATTTCCGAACCCGGCGGCTCGCCCGATCCGCACCAGCGGCGCATTGCCGTGGGCATTGACCTGGGCACCACCCATTCGCTGGTGGCCGCGGTGCGCAATGGCGTGGCCGAATGCCTGCCGGACGCGCAGGGCAGGGTGCTGCTGCCGTCCGTGGTCCGCTATCTGGCCGGTGGTGGCCGGCAGATCGGCTTTGATGCACAGGCCGAACAGACCCGCGACCCGCAGAACACCGTTGCCTCGTTCAAGCGTTTCATGGGGCGGGGGCTGGCCGACATCGCCCATCGCGAGAAACTGCCCTACACCTTCGTGGTTGCCGCTGAAGGCACCGTGGCGCCTTCGGGCATGGTGCGGCTGCGGACGGCCCACGGCGAAAAATCCCCGGTGGAGATCAGCGCCGAGATCCTGGCCACGCTGCGCTACCGTGCCGAAGACACCTTCAATGATGACCTGTTCGGTGCCGTCATCACCGTGCCCGCCTATTTTGACGAGGCACAGCGACAGGCCACCAAGGACGCCGCGCAACTGGCGGGCCTGAACGTGCTGCGCCTGATCAGCGAGCCCACCGCCGCGGCCATTGCCTACGGGCTGGACAACGCCAGCGAAGGTGTTTATGCGGTGTACGACCTGGGCGGCGGCACGTTCGACATTTCCATCCTGCGGCTCACGCAGGGCGTGTTCGAGGTGATCGCCACCGGTGGCGATTCGGCACTGGGGGGCGACGACTACGACCGTGCGCTGGCCGACTGGGTGGCCTCGCAGGCCGGGTGGACAGTGGAAAACGCAGCGGACAAAGCCGCCCTGAAGATGGCCGCCCGTGCCTGCAAAGAAGCCTTGTCTGATACTGAATTAGTAGCATTCAAGGTCCATTTGACGGGGGCTGATGCCGTATTTGACGTAAAAAAGTCGGATTTCGAGGCGGCCACCACAAATTTGACCGCCCGCACGCTGCGGGCTTGCGCCAAGGCGCTGCGCGACGCCCGGCTCGACAAGACCGAGGTCAAGGGCGTGGTGATGGTGGGCGGCTCCACCCGCATGCCACACATCCAGCGCGCGGTGGGTGAGTTCTTTGGCACCACGCCGTTGACCAACCTCAACCCGGACGAAGTCGTGGCCCTGGGCGCCGCCATCCAGGCCAACCAGCTGGCGGGCAACACGAGCGCCGACGATCTGCTGCTGCTGGACGTGATTCCGCTGTCACTCGGCATTGAAACCATGGGAGGCCTGGTCGAGCGCATTGTGCCGCGCAACCAGACCATTCCCACCGCCATGGCGCAGGACTTCACCACCTACAAGGACGGCCAGACGGCGCTGGCGCTGCACGTGGTGCAGGGCGAGCGCGATCTGGTGGCCGACTGCCGCAGCCTGGCGCGCTTTGAGCTACGCGGCAT
>JBGSNW010000168.1:0-3898 GCA_041739435.1 Burkholderiaceae bacterium | reverse complement strand
CTGCTGCTGCTGGACGAGCCATTCGAAGGCGTCGCGCCCGCGCTGTCCATGCGCCTGGCCGAGGTGATTGGTGGCCTGCGTGGCGGGCAGCTCTCGGTGCTGATTTCGCAGTCCGATCTGAACCACTCCCGCAGCCTCGTGGATGCCGAATTTGTCATCGAACGCGGCGCCAATGTGGCCGCCAGCGCCGCCCCGCCAACGGCCTGACGCCATGAACCCGTGGCGGGCGTTTTCCGTGCCACCGCAGCGGGTGGAGGCCTGGCAGGGTGATCGGCTGGTGCGCTGTTTTGCCGAGCGGCCGATGAGCTTTCATGCCATGTTCGAACGCGCCGTGCGGGACCGCCCCACCCACGACGCCGTGGTGTTTGAAGGCCAACGCTGGCGTTACCTCCAAGCCGATGCCGAAGTACGGAGCGCCACCAGCGGCCTGGCACACCACGGTGTGGTGCGCGGCGCGCGCGTGGCGCTGTTCATCAGCAACCGGCCCGAATTCATCTGGGTGCTGCTGGCGCTGCAGCGGCTGGGCGCCATCGCCGTGCCGATCGGCGTGCGCGAACAGCGCACCGGGCTGGCGTACATGCTCAACCAGTGTGGCGCCATGGGCGTCGTGTTCGACGCCGCGCTGGCCGAGCGCCTCCCGTCGGCCGAAGAGGCACCTCTTCTGAACTTGCGCGTGTCGCTGGGCGAAGTGGCGGGCGCCGTGCCCTACGCGTCCTGGCTTGCCGCCAACCTGCCCGAAGTGCCGCCTGTGCCCGTGCAGGAGAGCGACACCGCGGTCATCCTCTACACCTCGGGCACCACCGGCCACCCCAAAGGGGCGATGCTCACGCACCGCAACATTTCGCATTCGGTCCTGCATTTCGAAGCCTGCATGCAGCTCCAGCCGCAAGACCGCTCGGCGCTGGCCGTGCCGGCCAGCCACGTCACGGGGCTGATTGCCATCATCGCGGCCATGCTGCACGTTGGTGGCGCCATTGTGGTGGTGCCCGAGTTCAAGGCCGCGGATTTCGTCCACACGCTGGTGCAGGAGCGCGTGACACACACGCTGATGGTGCCCGCGATGTACAAGCTGTGCCTCATGACCCCCGGCTTCGCGCAGTGTGATCTGGCGGCCTGGCGTGTGGGTGGCTACGGCGGTGCGCCCATGCCGGTGACCACCATCGACGCACTGGCCGCGCTGCTGCCCGGCCTGACGCTGCTCAACGCCTACGGTGCCACCGAAACCACCTCCCCCGCGACCCTGATGCCCGCCGGACTCACGCGCGAGCACGCCGACAGTGTGGGCGTGGCGCTGCCCTGTGCCGACATCCGGGTGATGGACGATGAAGGCCGGGAGCTTCCCGCTGGCCAGACCGGCGAGTTGTGGATCGGCGGGCCCATGGTGGTGCCCGGCTACTGGGACAACCCACAGGCCACGGCCGCGTCGTTCACGGCCGGGTACTGGCATTCGGGCGACCTCGGGGCGGTGGATGCACAGGGTTTCGTGCGCGTGTTCGACCGCAAGAAGGACATGCTCAACCGGGGCGGCTTCAAGATCTATTCGGTCGAGGTCGAAAACACGCTCATGGCGCTGCCGGGCGTGGTCGAGGCGGCCATCGTCGGCCGACCCTGCCCGGTGCTGGGCGAGCGCGTCCACGCCTTTGTGCACGCGCCGGGAATCGTGCCCGACGACGAAGCGCTGCGCGCGCACTGCCGCCGACACCTGGCCGACTACAAGGTGCCGGAAACCATCACCTGGACCCCCACACCGTTGCCACGCAATGCCAACGGCAAGGTCATGAAGCGCGATTTGCGTCGCCGGTTGACGGATGCGGTTTCTTCTGGGGGCTGAACGGCGTCGATCTTCGGCCTGTTTGACCGCTACAAGGTGGGCGGCCTGGACGTGGGGATTGAAGGCTGCCGGGCCCGCAAGTTCACCCCGGTTTCAGCCTTGCGAGTGTGCAATCGGCTCGGCCAACGCCAGCACCGGTGTTGCAGATTCCTCCGGCGCAGCCGTGTCGGGGGCTGTGGCCACCGGCTGCTGCTGCTGTGCGGCCAGCCTGAACACCGACACGGCCGACACCAGGGTTGCGGCCTGGTCTTTGAGGCTTTGCGCTGCAGCGGCGCTTTGCTCGACCAGTGCCGCATTCTGCTGGGTGGCGCGGTCCATCTGCGTGACTGCGTCGCCCACCTGACGGACCCCGGCACTTTGTTCCCGGCTGGCGTGGCTGATTTCGCCAACGATGTGGCTGACGTCACGAATCGCCCGGACCACTTCGTTCATGGTGGCGCCGGCTTGATCGACCAGCCGGGTGCCCTCTTCGACGCGGCCCGCGCTGGTGTCGATCAGGGCCTTGATTTCCTTGGCGGCATCGGCGCTGCGCTGGGCCAGGTTGCGGACTTCACTGGCCACCACGGCAAAACCCCGACCCTGTTCACCCGCGCGGGCGGCTTCCACCGCCGCGTTGAGCGCCAGGATGTTGGTCTGGAAGGCGATGCCGTCGATCACGCCGATGATGTCCACAATCTTGCTGGCCGAGTCATGGATCTCGTGCATGGTGGTGACCACCTTGCCCACCACTTCCCCGCCCTGGATGGCGATGTCGGAGGCCGAATCGCTCAGGCGGTTGGCGTTCTGGGCACTCTGGCCGTTTTGCTGGACCGTTTCGGTCAGCGCCTCCATGGCGCGGGCAGTTTCTTCGAGGTTGCTCAGCTGGGTATCGGTGTGCGCGGCCAGTTCGCCGGTTTCCGCCGTGATTTCGACGCTGGCCTCCTTGATGGTGTGGGATGCCGACTGGATGTTCGACACCATGCCGTGCAGGCGGCTCTGCATTTCGCGCAGGGATGCCAGCAGGCTGTCGTGGTCGTTGGCTTCGGTGACGATTTCCATCGACAGGTCCCCATCGGCCACGGCACGCGCCAGCCGCTGGGCGTATTCAGGCTCGCCACCGAGCTGGCGCCAGATCGCCCGAACCACAAACCAGGAAATCACGACGAGGCACAAGATCACCAGGATGGCCACCGACACCGTGGTTGCAATCACGCGGTTGACGTTGCTCGCGCTGCGCTCGATGCCGGATTCAAACTGGGCCTGTGCGGCAGCGATTGCGGCGGCAAGGTCGTCGTCCAGTGTCTTTTGGCTGGCCTGCATCCGGCCGATGGCGGGTTTGGGGTCGTCGGTTTTGTCCAGGCCCAGCATGAGGCGCGTGGCGGCCAGGGCGTGTTTTTGGTAAGCGTCGAATTCGTTGGCCAGACGGGCGGCCGTGGGGCCTTGGCCGGCGATGTCGCCCATGGCCTGAAGCGTTTTTTGGACCTTGGTGACATGTTCGGGCAGAGCCTCCAGGCGGCTCTTGTCGCCCTCGCCGACGGCGTCGCGCAAGGTGTTGGTGACGCCCAGAATCTCGCTCTGCAGCCCCTTGACCCGGTCCAGCACCGGGTAGTCCACCGCTTGGGTGGTCTGGATCGAGGCGATCGCCCGGGTCGAAAAATAGACGCTGACCGAAATGCCCACGACGAAGATCACCGTCGAAAGTGCTGGCAATGCCCAGATGTTGCGCTTGATGCTCATGACCGGGGCTCCGCACGGATCAGGGCAAGGCACCCCGTTTGAAAACAGGGGCGGCGAATCATGGTCTCTTGGCTTCGGTGCATGACGGATGCTTTCTTTTTGGATGCCCAACAACAGCTGCGCCTTGAGCGGAGCTTGGCCCCACAAATTAGGTAGGGCGTGGTTCATGTTACGGCGGCGTGTAAGAAAACTTGACTCAAAAAGCGGCGTTTCCCGCCCCCAGTTCAAGAGGTCGGGCGTGGAACTTTCAACAATTTGAGAAAAAATTCCCCGTGCAACGGGGTTGCCGGATGGGCGGGCGAGCAGGCCGACGGGTGGGTCTGCCACGCCGCCGTGGCGGCGGATCGCGCC
>JBGSNW010000138.1:0-3792 GCA_041739435.1 Burkholderiaceae bacterium | reverse complement strand
GCGTGCCGCAGGCGTTGCCGGGCCTGCCGGGCGACACCCCCCAGGGCGTGGTCGACATGCCGGCCATCGTGGCCACGCTGCAAAAACACTTGCCGACCGATGCGGTGCTGACCAACGGCGCTGGCAATTTTGCGAGCTGGGTGCACCGCTTTTACCGCCACCACGGGCTGGCCAAGGGCCTGAAGACGCAGCTCGCGCCCACGGCGGGCAGCATGGGTTATGGCGTGTCGGCGGGCATTGCGGCGAACATCGTGAGCGGGCGCACGGTGTTCACGATCGCCGGCGATGGCGACTTCCTCATGAACGGGCAGGAGCTGGCCACGGCGGTGCAGCACGGCGGCAAGAGCATCATCGTGCTGCTGAACAACGGCATGTACGGCACCATCCGCATGCACCAGGAGCGCGAATACCCGCGGCATGTGAGCGGCTCGGCCCTGCACAACCCGGACTTCGTGGCGCTGGCGCGGGCCTATGGCTACGCGGGCGAGCGCATCACCCGCACGGCGGAGTTCGAGGCGGTCCTGCTGGCGGCGCTGGCCCGCACCGAGGGCACGCTGATCGAGGTGATGCTGGACCCGGAGGTGATCACGACGCGCGGGACGCTGTCGGCCATCACCACCAATGCACTACAAAAAAAATAGCAAACTATTGCCATTTGACGGGGGCAAAGGCCTATTTTTATATAAATTTCAAGAAAAAAGGCCGGTCAAGACCGGCCTTTTTGAATGGGCGGCTGGTGCCGCCATGCACCTGCTTACTTGAGGTGCTTGCCGATCAGGCCGGCCATTTCGAACATCGACACCTGGGCCTTGCCGAAGATTTCCTTGAGCTTGGCGTCGGCGTTGACCATGCGCTTGTTCAGCTTGTCTTGCAGGTTGTTTTTCTTGATGTACGTCCACAGCTTGCTCACCACCTCGGTGCGCGGCAGGGCGGCTGCACCCACCACGGCGGCCAGCGCCGCGCTGGGGGTCAGCGCCTTCATGAACGCAGCGTTGGGGGTGCGCTTTTTGGCCGGGGCTTTTTTCGCAGCCGCTTTTTTCGCGGGAGCGGCCTTCTTGGCCGGAGCGGCTTTCTTCGCCACAACTTTCTTGGCCGGGGCTTTCGCCGCAGCCTTCTTTGCAACGACCTTCTTGGCCGGTGCCGCCTTTTTGGCCGGAGCGGCCTTCTTCGCGGCGGCTTTTTTTGCCGGAGCTTTTTTCGCAGTTGCCATGATTGAAATTCCTTATTTTGGAAGTTGATACATCACCAGCGAATCAGCTTTCTCACTGGCACTGTGGATGCTACTGGAGAAAAAACCCGTTTCCAAGTGAAAAAGCGCTTTTTTCATTGGGGCGTGTTGTTTTTTCTTCGCCGGTTTTTTACCGTTTTCCCCTCTGAAAACGGCATTCGCGCGCCTTCGCCAACCATTGTTCGGCGTCGCGCTCGGTGCCTGGGGTGGTCCGGAGGTCGTTTTTTCGACCTTCCGCGCGACGAAAAGGGGCCGTTGCGCGGACCCATTCGCGCGCTTGCAGGGTGCTCATGCAATGCCACAGCTTGTGGTGCCAACACGGCGCGGGCGTACAGTTTTTTCCCTTGGAGAGGGGGCCTGGCAACGCTGCGATTCGGTATCCTCGGGGGCCAACCCGTTTCACCACGCACCTGAAAGCTCCGCCATGACCCCGATGCCCCACTTCTCCACCTGCGACCTGTGCGACGCCAACGAGGGCGACACCTCGGGCGCGTTCCGGGTGCTGCCACCGGTTTTCCAGAGTTACGGGCCGGTGCCGCGTTTTGCCGGGCCGGTGGTCACCATCCGGTGCGGGGAAGACAACTCGCGCGTGCGCGAAGCCGTCAACACGCCGGGCACCGGTCAGGTGCTGGTGGTGGACGGGGGTGGCAGCGTGCGCCGCGCCCTGGTGGGGGGCAATCTGGCCATGGCGGCCGCGAAGAACGGCTGGGCCGGAATTGTGGTGAACGGTGCCGTGCGCGACCTGGCCGAGCTGCAGGCCGCGCAGGTGGGCATTCGCGCCCTGGCGCTGCTGCCCATGCGCACCGAAAAACGTGGTGAAGGGCAGTTGGGTGTTCCGGTGCAGATTCAGGGCGTGTGGGTGCGCCCGGGCGACTGGCTCTACGCCGACGAGGACGGCATCGTCGTCAGCGCGCGTTCACTGGTCTGAGGCGGTGGTGCCCGCACGGCCGGGCAGTGTGGCCAGCAGCACGCCCAGCAGCGCCAGTGCGAACGCAATCGCCTGCACGCCCGTGAGGCGTTCGCCCAACGCCAACACGCCCACCAGCGCAGCCGAGATGGGCAGCATCACGGTGAACACGCCACCTTGCGAGGCCGGCACGGTCTTGAGGCCCGTCATCCACAGCCAGACCGTCCAGACACTGGCCGCCAGCGCGTAGAACACCAGCAGCAGCCAGGTGCCCGGCACCACGGTGCCGAAGTCAAAGCGCAGCGCCAGCCACAGCCCCATGGGTGTGACCAGCGCGAACCCCCAGAGGTTGATCAGCGCGCTGATGCGTTTGGGCCCCAGGGCGCCAGTGAGCTTCTTGCCGATGACGGCATAGGCCGCTTCGCACACCACGGCGCCCAACACCAGCAGATTGCCAAGCCAGTGCATTTTTTGAGTGAAATCGGCCTCTGGCCCCCGTCCATTGGACGTAGTTTGCTCTGATGTCGATAGCGCAAGCAGGCCGATGCCAAGCGCTGCGCAGGCCACCGCCACCCCCACGCGGCCGTTGATGCGTTCGCCCAGAAAGGCCCAGCTCATGAGTGCGATGACGGCCGGGATGGCCGCCATGATCACGCCGGCCGAGACCGCGCTGGTCAGGCTCACGCCATACAGCATGCAGATCGAAAACAGAAAGTTGCCCAGAAACGATTCCAGGAAAACCAGGCGCCGCGTGGCGCGGGTCATGGGCGGTTCATTCGCCGGTTTGCGCAGCCAGGGCAGCATGGCCAGCGCGCCAATGCCAAAGCGCAGCCAGGCCAGCAAAAACACCGGAAACGCCGCCACCAGCGGCTTGGACAGGGCCACGTAGCTGCCCACCAGCGACATGCTGAGGGCCAGGCAGGCGTAAGCGGCGAAACGGGGCAGCGGGGCGCTCATGGGGGGCGGGGCTGAAATCGGCATGCGCTGCATCATGCCTCAGCGCGGGGTTGATCCTTTCGGCCCATGGATCCCCCCAGGGCGAACGACGCCATGCCTTATCGGTCAGAATCAAACCTGTCCGATGGGGAGGCATGCATGGAAACATCAAACCCGCTGGTCTGGCTCCCCGCAGACCACCGGTGGCTGGGTGAAGGCGCCGACCTGGCCCCGTATCTGGTGCTGGGCGACAAGTACGCGCGCGCCATCCGCGAAGGTGCCGGTGCGCAGCCGGTGATGTTTCCGCTGGCCGGCCCCGAGCAGATCCCCGGACTGCTCGCGTTGGTGGACGGCGTGATGCTCACGGGCTCTCCCTCCAACGTCGATCCGGCGTATTTCGGCCAGGCGGTGGCCGATCCCGACCTGCCGCTGGACATGCAGCGCGACTCGCTCACCCTGCCGCTGGTGCGCGCCTGCCTGGCCAACGGTGTGCCGCTGCTGGGCGTCTGCCGGGGTTTTCAGGAGATCAACGTGGCGCTGGGGGGCACCCTGCACCAGGCGGTGCACGATGTTCCCGGCCTGATGGACCACCGGGAAGACGAAAGCCGGCCGCTGCCCGAACAGTACGCGCCAAGCCATGAGGTCCGGCTGGCGCCGGGTTCGGTCTTCGAGCGCTGGGCGGGCGGCCCGGTGGCGCGGGTCAATTCGCTGCACGGTCAGG
>JBGSNW010000137.1:0-26825 GCA_041739435.1 Burkholderiaceae bacterium | reverse complement strand
GCGCTGGAGCGGGTGTGGCGGTGAGGGGCGTCATGGGCTTGGCCCAGGGTGCCGGGGTGCCGCTGCAGGCGCCCCGGTTTTGCTGATCCGGCGCCGTGGCCCGAGGCGGAAGCGCAAATTTAAATGCGGGCGGCAGCGCACCCCCAAACCGGCGCAATAGGGCTTCCGGAGGTGAATTATGAACAAAATATGCCTCTAGCCCCCGTCCATTGGTGATAGTTTGCTATATAAATAGAATCATTCACATTGCACCTGACAACCCGGTCGGCGGTGATTCGGGGGCCGGGTGCGGCGCCAGGCGGGCGGTGTGGTGACGGGTTTGCGCATGCGGGCGCGGGGTGGGCGTGTGGCGGCTGGCCACCGTGGGCGGGATAAAATGCCGGGTTCGAGGTTGGGGCCGCAGGGGGCATTTGTATTTTCAGCCGGGGGCGCAGCGTTTTGCGTCAAACCGGTTATTCCAAGGAGCAGCATCCCATGTACCAACACGAGCTCGCACGCAGCGGCGAAGCCTTGTTCAAGATTCGCGGCCACTACCTGACGGGGGTGGTCATCATTGGCGTGTTGATCGCCTACGTCACCCGCGATTACGGTCCGTTTACCTCCGCCGTGGCCGACCAGGCCTGGTTCTGGGGGGCGGTGGCCGTGGCCGTCATCGGGGCCCTGATCCGCATCGTCACCAGTGGCTTTGCGGCACCCGGCACCTCGGGCAACTCCAAGGACGTGCCGAAGGCGGCCGAACTGAACACCACGGGGCCGTATTCACTGGTGCGCAACCCGCTGTATGTGGGGCGCATCGTCAACTTCACCGGCCTGGCCATGATGTCGGGTAGTTGGGAATATGGGTTGGTGGTGTTCCTGGTTTCGGTGCTGGTGTATGAGCGCGTGGCGGCGTTCGAGGAAGAATTTCTGCGCAAGGAATTCCCGCAGGCACATGCCCAGTGGGCGGTCGAGGTGCCGTTTTTGCTGCCGCGCCTGCATGGCTGGGTTCCACCCAAATACCCGTTCTGGTGGCGCCGCTGCGTCCGGCGCGAGGTCAAGAAAGTTTATTGGCTGGTGACGGCACTGGCGGCATACGACCTTGCGCGCCATGACTGGGACATCAACCGTTTTTTCGAAAATCCGACCTGGCTCGTCCTCTGGGGCGGCATGGTGATTGCTTCATTGGTGATTTATGGGTTGTCGAAAACAACACTCTTTTTTAAAAATGTGACCTGATGCAGTCATCCCACACCAAGTTGGCCCCATTGATCGCAATCGTCGGCTGCGACGGCTCTGGCAAGTCAACCGTCAGCGAAGAAGCCCTGGCCTGGGTGCGCCGTTATGGCCCGGCCGAAACGGCCCATTTGGGGAAACAGGCCGGTAACATCGCCAGAGCCATCGCGAAGTTGCCGCTGGTGGGCGCCATGCTGGAGCGAAAGATCGCGCGCAAAGCTGACACGGTCCGCGCCCAGCACAACCAACAGGCACCGGGCCCGTTGGCAGCCCTGGTGATCTGTGCCTTTTCATTGCGCCGTCTTTTGCGTTTCAGGCGCATGATGGCCATGCGGCGCCAGGGGCTGATCATTGTGACCGACCGCTATCCGCAACTCGACGTGCAAGGCGCCTACGATGGTCCGGGCCTTTCGGTCGACGTACCGGGAAGCGTCTTTGTGCGATGGCTGGCGCGGCGCGAGCGCACGATGTACGAGTGGATGACCAACTACCGGCCCGATCTGGTGATCCGCCTCAACGTTGATCTGGACACCGCCTGCGCCCGCAAGCCCGACCACCGCCGCGAGGTGCTCCGCCACAAGGTGGCCGCCACGCCGCTGCTCAAGTTCAAAGGCGCGCCGATTGTCGAAATCGACGCGAATCGCTCATTGCCCGAAGTTCTGGCCGACGCCAGGGCCGCTGTAGCCCGTGTGCTCGAGGCGCGGGGGTACATTCCCGCAGACACCTGATTCTTTGCGTCGTGTTGGGAATCCTTCGAACGCGGGCATGTGTCGGCGCACGTGGATTCCGCCATAATGTTACATTTTCTGTGTCACAGCACGCCACGTGCCTGTAGTCGTTCCAGAATAGACTCCCCCGCTTTGCGAAATGCCTCTGCACTGTAGAGCGGCAGCACCCTTGCCCGGGCCGCCTGGCCCATGGCGGCCAGGCGCTCGGGGTGGCTCAACGCGTCGGCCAGTGCGTCGGCCAGCGCGTTGACGTCTCCGGGGGGCACCAGCCAGCCACTGCGTCCGGCCTCCAGTGTGTAGGGCATCTGCCCCACGGTGGTGGCAATCACCGGAAGGCTCGCCTGCATGGCCTCGTGCATGGCAATGCAGAATCCTTCCACACGGGAGGGCTGCAAATACAGATGAAGCCCGGCAAGAAAATCCTTGGGGCGCTCCACAAATCCGACCAGGCGCATTTCCGAGGCGCCTGCTCGCTGGATGGCACTTGTGAGCGTGGCGAGATCCCGGCCATCGCCCCCGATCGCGATTTCAAACGGCGTTGGCGCCGTGAACCCACGCTGCTTCAGCAGTAGCAGCGCATGGATGAGAAGATCGTAAGCCTTCTGCGGATGCAGGCGCCCCAGGCTGCCCAGCCGCAACGTTTGCCCGGGTTGCCAGGGCTGGGCTTGGGGCGCGTCTGGGTCAACGGAAAACAGGGGCCATGAGGCGAGCCGCTCCGGCGGCACCCGGAAACGTTTGGCGGTGATGGCGGTGACCATGTCCGAGTCGCCAATCCACATGGCGGGGCGCTTTCGCAGCAGAAAAAACGGGGCCAGACGGGTGAATTTCAAGGCGGCGTTGTGTTGCCAGCACACGACCGGGATTCCGTCGCGCCAGCCCAGGAGCAATCCGATGAGGCTCGCGCGCGCGACCGATGTCCAGATCAGCGTCGGCTGGTAGGCGGTGAGTTCCCGGTCCAGCCAGCGCGCGGCGGCCCAGTGGTCCCGATCGCCGCCCTCACGAATGTGCACCTGCAAGCCATCGGCGAGCATGGGAGGCAAGGCACGACCATCGCGCCGCGCCAATGCGAACACCTCGACATGGGCGCCGGCATTGCGCAATACGCGTGTCACGGCAGGAATCGGCAAGGGGCCGCCGCTGCCTTCAAGGGAGCTGGTGACGTAGGCGATTTTCATGATCGGAATCCTGGGAATGGGGCCGCATCAAACGTGTTGTGGCGCGGAAAAGCTTGCAGCGACGGTTGTCAATCTCAGTTTGATTTCTTCCGGCATTTCGAAGGTGTCGGCGTAATAGTCTTGTGATTTGTCAAATTTCTTGGCGATCAGCTCATCGTGCATGTTGCCCATCAATCCGTTGATGGTGCCCAGATACCTTGAAACCTGCCAGTGATAGTCCGATGGGAAAAGAATTTTCAGATTGTCATACAGCGCTACTTGCCGACTGATGGCTTTTCGTATCTCGTGGAATTCCTTGCTGGTGACCTTCTGCTTGGCAAGATGCTCACGAATAAAAGTGATTTGAGCGTCAACGTAGCGTTGGAAGGCGCGCGTCGTACTGGGGTGGAAGCGATCCATCTCCAGCGTAACCAGACGATAGAACGGGGGCGACAACACCACCCGAGCAAGGACGGCCACGCGACTGATGGTGCCAGCGTGGTTGTTTTTGAAAGCGTCTTGCAAGACGCCTAACACGCCGGTCATCCAATGAAACATGCGCGGGTAACGGTGTCCCGCATCGCAGGCTGCGTAGGCAAAACGCAGGTGCTTGATGTTGGCACGCAGATGCTTGAACAGGAGTTGATCTTCCGCGTTCAGTGCGCGTTGCCGGGAGATCTTCTTGACGATGTCGACCAGGGCCTGCCGGTCCACGCCGTCTTTCCAGAGCTGCCGACAGATCCGGTAGCACTGGGTGAGTTGTTCGGGGGTGTAATCGAGGTGGATGGCGTCGGGCAGTGTGGCGTTCAGGTCGATGGCATCGTGGGCGAGCACGGCGGCAAACAGGGTTTCGCATTGTTCCGTGGAAAAACGGGGCTCGTCCAGCGCCGTGCTGGTGCGGGTGGCGCCAGGGACAGGGTTGAATTTCGTCATGGCCTGATTGTCGGGGAAGGACGGGTGGCTGCCTGCAGCGCCCCCGGCCAATACCGCTGTGCCGCTGCAAACCAGAGCCACACCCACGCTCCGGCGATGACCCAGCCCGCCAGCACGTCGGTCGGGTAGTGCACGCCCAGCGCCACGCGGGCCACGCCGGTGGCCAGCGAAAGGCCCATGGCCGCGGCGTACAACGCCCAGCGCACGGCGCGTGTGCGCAGCAGCGGGGCCAGCATGGCCGCCACCGCCAGGTAAAACAGGGTGCTGTTCAGCGCATGGCCGCTGGGAAAGCTCAGTGAGGTGACGTGGTCCAGGTGCGCTACCAGTTGGGGGCGCGGGCGACCTATCCATTGTTTGAGGGTGGTCGAGAGCGCAAGGCCGCTGAGCAATACCCCTGCCAGGAGCAGCGCCCCTTGCCGGCGGCGCAGCCACAACAAGCCGATCACCGTGCCGATGCCCACCACAATTCTGGGCAGGGTGTCGCCCAGCCAGCTCAGCCCCCGCCAGAAGGCGAGAGCCCAGGCCGGTCCGACCGGTGTGGCGGTGTCAGCGCCCTGGCGAAACCACAGCAGCAGGGCGGTGTCAAAACTGGCGGGGCCATGGCGCGTCAAGGCGTGGCCGATGGCCGCGGTGGCCAACAGCAGCAGCAACGGCAGGGCCCAGCGCCAGTGCGTGGGGTGTCGGCCTTCATGGTTCAAAAACACTCCTTCGGGGGCTGGATTCCATGGAGAATGAGGGGAAATCAAAAGCTTCGATAAGCTACATTGCAAATCATTCTAGAGGGGCTTCCATGAAACCACGGCATCTGCTTGCGACGTTGATCCTGGCCGTGGGGATCAGCCCCGCAGCCCATGCGATCAACAACGATCAATGGGCCAACATCAGCGATGTAACAGCCTACGGCCTGCTGGGGGCCGGTCTGGCAGCGCCCACGTTGCGGGGGGACTGGCAGGGCCTTCGGCAGGCCGCTTTCAGCATCGGATCGGCCAGCGGCGTCGCCACGCTGGGCAAGGCGGTGTTCAAGGAAACACGCCCCGACAGGAGCGACCGCAACAGCTTCCCTTCAGGGCACACCTCGGTGGCCTTTGCGTCGGCAACCACGCTGCACCGCCGCTACGGCTGGGAATACGGTGTGCCGACCTATGCGCTGGCCACGCTCACAGGCACGGCGCGGGTGGCGGCCAAAAAACATTTCTGGTGGGACGTGGTGGCCGGTGCGGCCATCGGCACGACCACGGGCTGGTTTTTCACCGAGCCGTTCAACAACAAGGTGCAGTTGGTGCCGTGGGCCGACAGCAAGGGTGCCGGTGTGTTGGTGGGGGTGACCTGGTGAGCGGCTCATGCGGTTTCGCCTTCAAACGTATAACGGCGTTGGTTCGCCTTGCCGTGCTACAGCACTGTCCGCGGCTCCCGCCCTGTTCTACGCTTGAATGCAAAACCGCATCAAACCGTGGGCGTTGACGGCACTACTTTTTTTCGGCATTCAGGGTGGTGGCGTCCCAGCCGCCACCCAGCGCCTTGATCAGGTTGACGCTGGCCACCAGGCGGCGGCCCAGGGTGTCGAGCGCGGCGCGTTGGTTCTCCAGTGCGGTGGTCTGCACCACCACCACCGGCAGGTAACTGACAACGCCCGCCGCGTACTGGTTGTTTGTGATCCGGGCCGATTCGCGCGCTGACTTCACGGCACTGTCTTGTGCCGTGGCGGCCTCTGCCAGAATTTCCAGGGTGGCCAGGTTGTCTTCGACTTCGCGCAAGCTGTTGAGCACGGTTTGCCGGTAATCGGCCACCACCTCGTCGTAGGCCGCCACGGATTCTCGGCGCCGTGCCTGCGGCGAGCCGCCGGCATACAGCGGTGCGCGCACGTCTGCGCCACCGATCAGGCCCTTGCGAATGCTGGCACCGATGAACAGATCAAGCGACGGATATAACCCAGCCTCGGCGACGCCGATTTGCGCGCTGGCCGCGGCCATCCGGCGCTCGGCCGCGGCGATGTCGGGACGACGCGCCAGCAGTTCCGTGGGCAACACCGGCGGTACTTCAGGCACCTGGGCGGCGAGCGGTGCCACCGCGATGGAAAGCGCGGCCGGGGCTTTGCCCACCATGACGGCAATGGCGTGCTCGAGTTGGGCCCGTACCACGCGCGCATTGTGCATCTGGGCCTGCGCGGCACTGAGCTGGGCCTGGGCCTGGGCCACATTGCCGCCCGAGACGAGGCCGGCGTTGTACTGGTTGCGCGTCATCTGGAGGGCGCGCTCATAGGCCTGGACGGTGTCCTGAAGCATCTGGATGCCGGTGTCCTGGACTCGGAGCTGAAAATAGTTCTGCGCCACCTGCGCCTGCATCGAAAGGGTTGCCGCGGCAAGGTCGGCCGCGCTGGCCTGGGTACTGGCGCCGCTGGCCTCCACGGTGCGCCGGATGCGGCCCCAGAGGTCGATTTCCCAATTGGCGAGGATGCCGAAATCGTTCCTGCCTCCGGCGACCACGGTCGGGGACTGGGCGGCCCGTGCGGCCTCCAGCATGGCCAGGCTCCGCTGCATGCGGGCTTGCGCGGCCTGAAGCGACCGGTTCTGCGATTCGACTTGCGCCATGAGGACGTCAAGTTCGCGGTCACCGTAGATTTCCCACCAGCGCCCTTGCAACGCGGCTTGCGAAGCGGGCTGTGTTTTCAGGGCGGTGCCTTCCTTGTACGCGGGTGGGATCTCGATGGTGGGGCGCTCGTATTCGGGCCCGACAACCGTGCAGGCCGTCACGAGCGCTGCAAGGCCGGCCAGGGTGAGGGCGCGCAGGGTCGGGGTTGCGGCGGACGTGGCGGTCATGGGGTTGAGTCTGCCACGACAGGTGGCAGGCCGGAGGTGAGGCGGGTGGATGGAAAGTGGCGATGGCGCAGCTTGCGCGTCCAGGTGCTGAAGCGGTCAAGGTAGAGGTACACGACGGGTGTGGTGTAGAGCGTCAGCAACTGGCTCATGATCAGGCCGCCGCCAATGGCGATGCCCAGGGGTTGGCGAAACTCGGCGCCATCGCCGCTGCCCAGCGCCAGCGGAACGGCAGCGAGCAAGGCCGCCAGGGAGGTCATGAGGATGGGGCGGAACCGCAGCAGGCATGCCTCGAAGATGGCGTCGTGGGGGGAGACGGCCGCGTTGCGTTGCGCAGCCAGGGCAAAGTCAATCATCATGATCGCGTTTTTCATGACGATGCCGATCAGCATGAAGATGCCGATCATCGCGATCACGCTGAAATCGGTCCGGAACAGCATCAGCGCCAGCAGTGCGCCCACGCCAGCCGAGGGCAGGGTGGAGAGGATGGTCAGCGGGTGCACCAGGCTTTCATAAAGAATGCCGAGAACGATGTACAGCGTCAGGAAGGCGGCGAGGATGAGCGCGGGCTGGCTGTCCAGCACCTCCCGGAAAGCCCGCGCCGACCCCTGGAAGCTGCCGCGCACCGAGGACGGCACCGCGATGTCGCGCAGGGCTTTTTCAATGGCGCGCGTGGCCTGGGACAGCGGCACTCCTTTGGGCAGGTTGAATGAAATGGTGGTGGCGGCAAGTTGTGAATGATGGTTGATGCTGAGCGCGGCTTCGGTTTGTTCATGCCGCGCGATCATCGAAAGCGGGACTTGACGTCCCGATGCCGTGATGAGCTGGAGGCCATCGAGCGCGGCAGGTGACGTGGCATTCCCGGGGGCCACGCCCATGACAACACGGTATTGGTTCAGGGGCCGGTAAATGGTGGAGACGGGGCGTTGGGAAAACGCGTTGTTCAGCAGGGTGTCGATCTGCTGGACGCTGATGCCCAGACGGGCGGCCGCATCGCGATCGACGATCAGGGTGGTTTGCAGGCCCTTGCTTTGTTGGTCGGTGTCCACGTCGAGCAACTCGGGCAATTGCGCCAGGGCCTTGCGGATGCGGGGCTCCCACAGTCGCAGCAGCTCGAGCTCGTCGGCTTGTATCGTGTATTCGTAGGACGAGCGGCTCTGACGGCCGCCGACACGGATGTCCTGCACCGGGTTCAGGATCAGCGATGCGCCGGGTTCCTTGTCGAGAATGGCCCGCAGACGCGCGATGACCTTGTCGGAGCCGACGTCGCGTTCTGACAGGGGTTTGAGCGTGACGAAAATTGATCCCGTGTTGCGTTGCGAACCGCCGGTGAAACCGACCACGTTCTCGACCGCCGGATCGGCGCGCACGATGTTGATGAAGTCATGCAGCTTTTTCTGCATGACCTGAAAGGAAACGCTTTGATCGCCCTGCAATCGCCCGGTGAGTTGCCCGGTATCTTGCTGCGGGAAAAATCCCTTGGGGATGATCACGTAGAGGTAAATGTTGAGCGCAACGGTGCCCAGGAGAATGAGCATGGTGAGCGGAGCGTGACTCAGAGCCCATGAAAGGCTGCGCTCGTAGGTCTGGACCAGGCTCCTGAATCCACGCTCGCTCCATTGGTAAAAGCGTCCCCGAAGATGCTCGGGCGCCGCCGGCTTGAGCAACCTGGCGCACATCATGGGCGCGGTGGTCAGGGCCACGACCAGTGAAATCAGAATGGCCACCGCCAGCGTGACCGCGAACTCCCGCACGAACAGGCCAACGTACCCACCCATGAACAGCATCGGAATGAACACGGCGATCAGCACCAGGGTCATGGTCAGGACCGTGGAGCCGACTTCCCTGGCGCCGATCAGTGCCGCTTCGTGGGCGGGGACCCCGTCTTCGATGTGGCGTGAAACGTTTTCCAGGACCACGATGGCGTCATCCACCACGAAACCGACAGCGATGGTCAAGGCCATCAACGTCAGGTTGTTGAGGCTGTAGTCGAGCAGGTACATCACGGCGAATGTGCCGATCAGTGAAGTCGGCACGGCGACGCCCGGGATCAATGCAGCGCGTCCATTGCGCAGGAACAGAAGCACCACCAGCGTGACCAGCACAACGGCCAGGAAAAGTGTTTCTCCCGCATCCCACATGGAGGCCCGGATGGTGCTGGTCCGCTCCATCATCACCGACAGATTCAAGGCAGGCGGGAGGGAGCCCCGCAATGCGGGGAGAAGCCGGTTGATCTGGTCAATGGTCTCGATGATGTTGGCGTCGGACTCGCGCCGGATGATGACGAGCACGGCAGGTTTGCCATTGGCGGAACCGGCTGTGCGCAGATCCTGCACGGAGTCGCTGACGTCGGCAATGTCGTCCAGTCGTGTTGCGCCACCGGGGCCACGATACTTCACCAGGGTGGGCAGGTATTCGGCGGCTGAACTGGCGGCGCTGTTGGCGGAAAGCTGCCAGTGATGTGTTTCGTTGTCCAGGGCACCCAGGGGACGACTGGAATTGGCGGCTGAAACGGCCTTGCGGACGTCTTCAAAATCGATTCCGTACTGATTCGCGGCCTGGGCGTTGAGATCGATGCGAACCGCAGGCAACGCGCTTCCGCCCAGTTCGACCTCCCCGACGCCCTTGAGCTGCGACAGTTTCTGGGCGATGACGGTTGACGCGGTGTCGTACATCTGCCCCGGCGTCAGGGTGCCTGAGGTCAGGCCAAGAATCATGATCGGCGCGTCGGCGGGATTGACCTTGCGGTAGCTGGGGTTGCCCAGCATCTCGGACGGCAGGAAGCTGCGGGCCGCGTTCAGCGCGGCCTGCACATCACGCGCAGCGCCGTCAATGTCCCGCCGGAGGTCAAACTGCAGCACGATGCGCGAAGCACCCAAGGCGCTGCTGGAGGTCATCTCGGTGACGCCGGCGATCCGTCCCAGCGCGCGTTCCAGTGGTGCCGTGACCGCTGCCGCGATGGTTTCAGGGCTGGCGCCGGGCATGGATGCCGAGACCCGGATGGTCGGGATATCGACCCGTGGCAGTGGCGATATGGGCAACAGGCGCAGCGCGGCCATGCCCAGTAGCACCATGCCAATGGTGAGTAGCGTGGTGGCGACGGGGCGACGGATGAACGGCGCGCTGACGTTCATGGGGGCGGTCTCAAAGGTTGTCCCCGGCAGAAGCTTCGGAGGGGTTTTTGCCGCGTTTCGCGTGCATGGATTGCGACAACCGATCAAAGGCGAGGTACACCACGGGGGTGGTGAACAGGGTCAGGATCTGGCTCACGATCAGGCCACCCACCAGCGACACGCCCAGGGGATGGCGCAATTCGGCACCCACGCCGCTGCCCAACATCAGTGGAAGCGCTGCCAGCAGCGCGGCCATGGTGGTCATCAGGATTGGGCGGAAGCGCAGTTGGCAGGCCTGGAAAATGGCTTCGCGTGGTGGCAGGGCCCGCTCTCGCTGGGCGTCGAGCGCGAAGTCAATCATCATGATGGCGTTCTTCATGACGATGCCGATCAGCAGGATGATGCCGATGATGGAGATCACGTTCAGCTCGTTGCCGGTCAGCATCAGGGCCAGCAGGGCGCCCGATCCGGCAGACGGCAGGGTGGAGAGAATGGTGACGGGGTGGATATAACTCTCGTACAAGACACCGAGAACGATGTAGACCGTCACGATGGCGGCCAGGATCAGCCACAGTTGACTGGCCAGCGACGCCTGGAAGGCGAGGGCGGAGCCCTTGAATTTCAATTGTGTGCTGTCCGGCATGCCCAACTCGCGTTGCGCGGACTCGATGACCTTGACGGCTTCGCCAAGTGAGACGCCGGGTGCCAGATTGAACAGGATCGCGGCAGCGGGAAACTGGCCGACACGGGTGACCACGAGTGGCGTGGTGCGTTCGACGACTCTCGCGATGGACGCCAGCGGCACCTGTCGCGCAGATCGCGGGGCGCTGGCATCGGTCGGGGTTTCGCCACCGGGTGCGCTGACATGGAGTTCGTCAAGTGCCCTGGGGGTGTGTCTGAACTCGGGCTTGACCTCCAGGATGACACGCTGTTGACTGGTGGACGTGAAGATCGTGGCAATCTGCCGTTGCCCGAATGCGTTGTAAAGCGTGTTGTCAATGGCCGCGGGGGTAATGCCGAGTCGGCCTGCGAGCGAGCGATCAATCTCCACGTGGGCCTCCAGACCACCGTCCTGCTGGTTGCTGGCCACGTCCCGCAGGCCGGGTTCGGCTCGTAGTCGATCGATCAGTCGCGGGACCCAGTGGCGGAGCACGTCGATGTCGGCGTCTTCCAGGGAGAGCTGGTATTGCGTGCGGCTCACCTGATCTTCAATGGTCAGGTCCTGTACGGGTTGCATGTGCAGCTCGATACCCGGGATCTGGCGCAGGTCGTGTTGCAAGCGCTGGATCACCTCGCCAACACTGACATCCCTTTGGGACAGTGGTCTGAGGTTGATGAGGAAGCGCCCGCTGTTCAGCGTCGGGATATTGCCGTCAACACCGATGAAGGAAGACAGGCTCTGCACCGCGGGGTCCTTGAGGATGGCGCGTCCGAGGGCTTGTTGCCGTTCCACCATGGCGGCGAACGAAATATTCGCCGGTGCCTGGGAGATCCCCTGTATGGCCGATGTGTCCTGGAGAGGGAAAAAGCCCTTGGGAATGACAACGTACAGAAGAATGGTCAATCCCAAGGTGGCGATGGCGGTCATCAGGGTCAGGGTCTGTCGCGCGAGCACCCATTCCAGCATCCGGGAATATCGCGCGATGATTCCGTCAAACAAGGCACCGCTGCTCCGAAACAGCCGGCCTTGTTGCTGCACGGGTACATGGCGGAGCAATCGCGCGCACATCATGGGGGTCAGCGTCAGCGAGACCACCGCGGAGATGAGGATGGCCACCGCCAGCGTGATGGCGAATTCGCGGAACATGCGACCCACGACATCGCCCATGAACAGCAGCGGAATCAGCACGGCGATCAGCGAGAAGGTCAGCGAGATGATGGTCAGCCCGATCTCCCGTGCGCCGTCCAGCGCCGCCTTGAGCGGTGGGACGCCGGCCTCGATATGGCGCGTGATGTTCTCGATCATCACGATGGCGTCGTCCACCACAAAACCGGTTGCGACGATCAGTGCCATCAAGGTCAGGTTGTTGATGGAAAAACCGGACAGGTACATCACGGCGAAAGTGCCAACCAGCGACAGTGGCACTGCCACGCTCGGAATCAGCGTGGCCGGGACGTTTCGCAGGAAAACGAAAATCACCATGACCACCAGGGCGACAGCGAGCAAAAGCTCATACTGCACGTCGCGGACCGATGCACGAATGGTCTCGGTGCGGTCGGTCAGAATGGCGACGTCAACCGCAACCGGGAGCGACGCCTGCAGCTGCGGAAGCAGTTTCTTGATCCGGTCGACAACTTCAATGACGTTGGCGCCAGGCTGGCGCTGAATATTCACGATGAGTGCTGGCGATTCGTTGGCCCATGCCGCCAGGCGTGAGTTTTCGGCGCCATCGACCACGTCGGCGACGTCCGCCAGCCGCACCGGCGCGCCATTGCGGTAGGCAACGATCATGGACCGGAATTCGTCCGCGGACTTGAGCTGGTCGTTGGCATTGATTGTTGAGGCGCGCGTGGGCCCGTCAAATCCGCCCTTGGCCTGATTGGAGTTGGCATTCCCGACGGCGATACGCAGATCTTCAAGAGAGAGGCTGTAGGCGGTCAGGGCCTTCGGATTGGCCTGAATCCGGACGGCCGGGCGTTGTCCGCCGCTGATACTCACAAGCCCCACTCCGGAAAGCTGGGAAATCTTCGCTGTCAGACGGGTTTCGGCCAATTGCTGGATGACGGGCAGCGGCAGCGTGCGGGACGTCAGCGCAAGCGTGACGATGGCAGGGTCCGCCGGGTTGACCTTGTTGTAGATCGGAAGCTGTGGGAGGTCCGGTGGCAACAGACTGGCGGCTGCATTGATGGCGGCTTGAACGTCCTGTTCGGCCACGTCCAGGGCCAGTTCCAGATCGAATTGCAGCGTGATGACGGACGCGCCCCCCGAACTGGTGGAAGACATCTGGTTCAGGCCGGGCATGCGGCCGAACTGGCGTTCAAGTGGCGCTGTGATCGTGGAGGTAACGACCTGTGGGCTGGCGCCAGGATAAAGGGTGACGACCTGGATGGTCGGGTAGTCGAATCGGGGCAGGGCGGACAGTGGCAGGATGCGGTAGGCAAACGCCCCCAGCAGCAGAATGGCCACCATCAGCAGCGAGGTCGCCACGGGCCGCAGGATGAACGGACGGGAAAGGTTCATGGGTTGGCGACTCGACGACCCCGATGGTCAGGCGCCACGGTTGGGGCTCCGGGTTTGCGGCTTCGCCCCGGTTTCATCCTTGTGATTGGCCTGCCCGCGCTCAGGAGCAGCGGCTCTGGATGGGGTCGCCGGGTCACGCGCAATGAGTTCCACGCTGGCGCCATCACGCAGATTGTCGGCGCCCTCGACCACGACCATCGCGCCCGGTGCGACGCCGGCCTCGACCACCGAGACTTCCCCCTGGGAGGGTCCTACCTTGACTGGAGTGACAACAACGGTCTGGTCGTTCCTGACCACGTATACGAAGGTGCCAACGGCGCCGCGTTGAATGGCTGCAGAGGGCATCAGCGTTGCGTCCCGTCGCGTTTCGACGAGCATCTTCACGTTGACGAACTGATTGGCGATCAGCGTTCCATTGGGGTTGGAGAATTCGGCCCGGAGTTTGATGGTGCCCGTGGCGGGGTCGATCTGGTTATCGGCCGCCAGCAGATGGCCACTGCCAAGTTTCTCGGTCAGGGCGCGGTCATAGGCGTCGACAGGAACTTGCCCTCCGGCGTTCAGTCGTTTCATCACGCGCGGCAGTGCGTCTTCGGGGATCGGAAACAGGACACTGACGGGGTTCATCTGTGTAATCACCACCAGCGGCAGGGGATCGGATGCGCGCACAATGCTGCCGGGGCCGATCTGCCGCAGGCCAACCTTGCCACTGATGGGGGCGGTGACGCGGGCGCGGTCGAGTTGCATCTGGGCGTTCTCGACTTCGCCCTGGGATGCCTGCACAGCGGCCCTGTATTGCCGTACCAGGGACTCCTGGGCGTCAACCTGTTGACGTGCAATCGAGTCCTGCGCCAGAAGCCCGCGATAGCGCTCAAGGTCCATTTGCGCGCCTTCGAGCAAGGCCTGGTTGCGTGCCAGTTGCCCCTTGACAAGGCTGAGTTGAACTTCGAACGGTTTTGGGTCAATCAGGGCCAGCAGGTCGCCTTTGCGGACCACCTGGCCTTCTTCAAATTCAATGCTGACGAGCTGGCCGTCGACCTGACTGTGTACCCGTACGGTGTTCAGTGGGGTGACCGTGCCAAGTCCAGGCAGATAGATATCAATGTTCCCCTTGCGAACCGGCATTGCAACCACAGGCGACTTTCGTGCTGCGGGACCGGCGATCTGATTCTCGGGGCCCACCTTGGCTCTGGGGGCTTCGGATCGGGGTTTGGCAACCTGCCAGGCCACGCCGAACAGGGCAGCCAGCACCAGCAAGAGTAGTCCCATCCGGCGGATTTTTCGTGTGCGTCCATGCACGCCTGCCGAAGAGTCCGATGACGTGGCTGTGGGGTCGTGCTGGAGGTTCATGCGGATGGGCTGTGGCGAGGCAGAGGGCTATTATCGCCAAGCGGCTGCATCTGGTTTTGTGGCGGATGGGCTTAGTGGGCGCTCAGTTGGCGTTCGAAAACCCGATATCGCTTGTAGGCGCGCCCGCCAATGGATTCAATGATGCTACGCATGCCGGCGTTGTCCTCCAGGATCCATGACAACTCGACGTCGGTGACACCACGTTTGTGGAGTTGCGCACGTGCTGCGTCAATGATCAGGAATGCCAGTCCCGGGCCGAGCCGGGTGTGTTGAAATTCCTTTCGAACTCCCATGAGTGGAACGCGGGCGCTGCGTGGATGACGCACCTTGAGGCGCCACAGGAGCTTGAGCCAACCCATGGGGAAAAGTTTCCCGCGAAGGTCACGAATGGCCTCGTTGATGTTTGGCAATGCAACAATGAATGCCGCAGGTTCTCCGTCAATCTCGGCGATCTGGATCAGGTCCGGACTGATCAGAAATCGAAGTTCTTGTCCCATCGCGGTAAATTCTGCGGCGGTAAAGGGAACAAACCCCCAATTGTCGGTCCACGCATCGTTGAAGATGTCACGCAGTTTCAGGATTTCCTCGTCGAATCGCCGGGTGTCGATCCGTCGGACGGTGACGCCCTTCGTGGCCCGGCTGGTCATCCGTTGCATGACGGGAGATGCCGGGAAGTCGGGGGCGACCATGTACGCCAGCGTGTCTGTTGCTTTCTGATAGCCCAACGCTTCAAGCTGCCGTGCGTAGTAAGCGGGGGCATGCCCCATCATCAACATGGGCGGGGTGGAAAACCCATCCACGAGCAGGCCCATCTCCGAATTGATGGACAGATTGAACGGCCCCCGCACGCGTTGAATGCCCTGTGCCTGCAGCCACTTTTCGGCGGTCTCCATCAGGGCCTGGAAGGTTTCTTGACGATCCTCGGCGTCGAGCATGCCAAAGAACCCGGTGGCGTCGTCATGACGCTCCAGATGCAGTGCATCGATCTGAGCGCTTATTCGACCGACCGGCTGCTGTCCGCGCCACGCAATCCATGCCTGCCATCGCGCATGCTGAAAATAAGGGTTGTGTTTGGGCGAGAAATACATTCGCCGCTCTATCAATAGCGGCGTGATCCAGGCCGGGTCTGTCGCCATGATGAGATCGGGAATCCGGATGAATTGATCCAGGTCCGCCTTGTTGACGACGGGCGTGATGCGCAATGAAACCATGCTGCTCACAGCGGGACTCCGATCTGTGGTTGGCCACGGCCGAGAAAATCGGTGTGGATGGCCACGGCCGCGCCTTGCGCTTCGACCAGGCGCGTTGCGGCATGGAGTCCTGATACGCTCAAAAAGGTCCACGCCGCTGGGACGCCGTAAAAAGTAGTGGGCGGTGAATGGTCAGTGGCGTGTCTGTTGCATTTCATACAATGATCTTTTTTCGCAGCTTGCGCAAAATTCCCGGACCGCCTGCTTCCTTGAGGTTGGCCACCCGCAATGCACGGCATTGTATTCGTGGCCCTGTTCCGCTGGAGTCTTGTGTACTCGCTGAACATGGGCTACTGACGTGGAAAGCCGGACTCAAAATCAGATGGAAGCCTTGCCGTTGCCCATTGTTGCGGTGGTCGGATGTGACGGGTCGGGTAAGTCCACGCTGACAAACGACTTGCTTCGCCATTTTCGCGACAAGGGATCTTGCGAGCTAGTGTATCTGGGGCAGTCGTCCGGCAATATCGCGAATCGCATTCAAGGTTTGCCCTGGATTGGTGAGTCGATCGCTCGGTATCTCGCTCGCAAGGCCGAGCGGACGCATGCGAACGAGCATCAGCGCCGTGCACCGGACATCCCGACGGCTTTGGTTATTTACCTCCTGTCGCAATGGCGTGCGTTCAAGTTTCGCCGGATGCTTGCGCGTGTTCGAGCAGGGGGCATGGTGATCACGGATCGGTATCCCCAGGCTGAAGTGCCCAGTTTCCATTTTGACGGCCCGGGGCTGGTGGATGCAGATTCGGGAACATGGTTCGTCCGAAAGCTCGCTGCGCATGAGAGCCGCTTGTACCACTGGATGGCCGGGTATCGACCGGCGTTGATTGTCCGCCTCGATATCGATGCCGACACGGCGCATTCGCGCAAACCCGACCACAAACTGTCGACGCTTCGCAGAAAAGCGGCGGTGATTCCAACGCTGAAGTTCAATGGCGCACGCATCCTGGATCTGGACGGTCGGGATCCGTACCCGGTGGTTTTGGACGCGGCGGTACGGGGCGCGGAGGCCGCACTGGACGTCGGTGCCAATTGAACTGACGACGTTGTCGTCGGGTTGCGAGTCGACACACCCGAAGCGACCGGGTGACTCAACCGCAGGAGCATTTTTTTGAAAATGGAAACCATGTCCGAACCATCTTTCCGTTCCAGTGCAGACGTCGTGCTCACTGGCGTTGTTGCGGTCGTGGGCTGTGACGGAACCGGCAAATCCACCCTGACTGCGGACTTGCTTGAAAATCTGAAAAAGAGAGGGTCGGCAGAACGGCGATACATGGGACTCGTTTCTGGCGAGATGGGGGAAAAGATCAAACATCTTCCGTTGATCGGAGTCCGGCTGGAGCAGCACCTCGCCGAGAAAGCACAACGAGCGCAGGACATGAACTTGCGATTGCCCGGCATTGGGACGGCGTTGATCATGTACGCCCTGTCGTGGTGGCGGGCAGCACAGCTCGTGCGCTTGAGGCGTTTGTCGCGAAATGGCGTGCTGGTGGTGGCTGATCGATATCCCCAGGCAGAGATTCCCGGCTTTCGTTACGACGGCCCGGGCTTGACCGTCGACCGAACCAGCAGTGGACTCGTGCACAAGCTGGCCGCACGCGAACAAAAACTGTATGAATGGATGGCCCGCCACAAACCCGCACTGGTGATCCGGCTCAACATCGACGCCGATACCGCGCATCGACGAAAACCTGACCACAGTCTTTCAGAGTTACGCGACAAAATCTCGGTGATGCCGCGGTTGACCTTCAATGGCGCGTCTATTTGCGAGATTGATGCGCGTGCGCCCTATGCCGACGTTCTGGCGGCGGCATTGGCCGCGGTCGACGCGGTGATTCAGCCTGTTGCCGACACCTGATACGGTTCTGTGTTCACGCGCAGAACGGGGCGCCCGGTGCAATGACACGTTTGAAGGAGTATCCGCATGAGAAGCGAACGGAACCGGGAGTCAGCATGTGGGGTTGAGACCCCTCAAGGCGATCTGGCGTTGTCTCGATTGCGGATCAGCAGAATCATGCCCATTAGCGGTATTGCCGCTGAAACGCAGGCGGCCAGGCCAGCGCCGATCAAACCGATCCACATCGTGAGCGCAACGAACAGTGTCAGGTAAACCGCGACCGAAACAATGTACATGCGCAACACCTTGCCAGCGTGACCAATGGCATAAGCGGCAGATCGCAGCGAGGAAGACGCAAGATCAAAAGTGGCGGCCAGCAACATCAGCGTGAGGACAGGAGCGGCGGCCCTGAACTCCGGGCCCACAAGCGCGGTCAGCAACTGCGCGCCAAAAAAATGGCCAATTACCACGAGCACGAGTCCGATCCCTCCGCCAAACATGGCGGTGCGATAGGCAACGTGCTGGAAGGCCGAACTGCCCTGATTCCAGCTTCGGGTCAGATCGAGGAACACCACCTGACGCACCAGTACAGCGGGCTTGCCCAGCAGGCTTGAAAGTTGCCGCGCCAGGCGCAACAGCCCAGCTTCCGCGGGGCCCAAAAGGTAGCTCATCAGAACCGTGACGAGGTGCTTGGGCAGGACGTCAAGATTTGACTGCCAGTAGTTGATCCAGAGAAAACGCCGCAGCCCGGGAAACTCGGTGAGTTTGGCGGTGTTCACCATCTCGCTTTCCGGCGCACGGCCAATGCGCTGGCGATATTGACGTCGTCCGTGCCAGCTCAAATAAAGATTTTCAGAGACATAGGCAGTGGCCAGGATCGCCACAAACACCGACAGCGGGCTGTTGAGCCACCAGGCGACAACGACGCCAAGAAAGCTGAGGATCGGACCGATCGCCATCTGTCGCCCCAGGGTGTCGAACTGGTCAAACAGCCGCAAGATGCCGCCAGCCGTGCCGGTTCCTGTGGTGAGCAGGACGAGGCTGTAGGCAGTCAGCAGAATGACGTGTTCGCGGTCCATTCCCAGCGTTGGTCCGATCAGCGGGGCGGCCAGTACGGCCAGGGCGGTGGCGGTCAGGCTCGCACGGCGGTCCACGCGCCGACAAACCTTGATCAGGCGACGCAACGTCGAGGTATTGCCCGCATCATGAATCGGGACACCATAGCGCACCACGGCCTCAAACGGCTGGAAATCGAGCAAGCCTCGAACGAGCATGGCGTAGGTCTGGATCAATACCACCATGCCAAACTCGGCGGGGCCCAGTGCGCGGGCCATCAATGTCGTGGCACCGAGCGACATCAACGCTGCCGCACCTCGACCACGAATCAAAAGCCAAAAATTCTTCATCACCCGTCTCATCGGGCGTGGTTCGCGGGGGGGTAAGTTCGATGCGCTCAAACGGAATCACTTTGGGGCATGGTCAAACTGACTTTCCCCGGGGTACTCGTGGTGTCGAGTATTGTGAAATGTGTTGAACGGATTGTGAAACTGGTCGGTCGATCGTGCGAAGATCCTCAGGCGCTGATTTCACACAATGGCGCAGACCTTACGCGGAAGCTCGCATATCGGCAAAAGCCGCGCAGACGGCGTCGATCTGTGCAGGCGTGTGTGCGGCACTGACACTGCAGCGGATCAGCGATACGCCGTTTGGCGTTGCGGGTGGAAGCATCAGATTGACATACACGCCGCGTTTCAAAAGTCCGTCCCAGAATTTCAGCGCCTCGATCTTGCCTTCCATAATCACCGCCACCACCGGGCTGGGCGGTGCGCCCAAGGTATAGCCCAGGGCGGTCAGGCCGGCGTGCAATCTTTCGGCGTTTTCCTGAAGCTGTTGACGCAAGTGGGTGGCAGCGGCCAGTTTGCGAAGCGCATGGCGCGTCGAGGCGATGGTCGCGGGCGATGGCGATGCCGTGAAGATATACGGACGGCTGGAATACCGGATCAAATCCAGTTCAGGATGGCTGCTGACGCAAAAGCCGCCGGCACCGCCCAGGCTCTTGCTGAAAGTGCCGACGATGAAGTCGGCGTCGTCCACCAGGCCCAACTCTTCGACCAGACCACAGCCTTTATGACCAAGAACGCCCAGTGAATGGGCTTCGTCGACCATGAGATAGCCGCCATATTCACGCTTGACGTCGACAATTTCCTTGAGCGGGGCGCGATCGCCCAGCATGCTGTAAATGCCTTCCACCAGGATCAGCGTGTTGGCTGCGCGCGCACCAAGACGGCGCAAGCGTTTGGCCAGATCCTCGGGATTGTTGTGCCGAAAGCGGATGACCTCTGCGCCACCGAGCCGACAGCCGTCGTAAATGCTCGCGTGGCAATCGGCGTCGAGCAGTACGACATCGTCCGGACCGGCCAGCGCTGCAATCATTCCCAGATTGGCCTGATATCCGGTTGAAAAAACGATGGCATCTCGTTTACCGTAGAACTCCGCCAGTTCACGCTCCAGCAGGCGATGCCCGGAATAGCTCCCGTTGGCCATGCGTGAGCCCGTGGTGCCGGTGCCCTCGGTTTCGAGCGCGGTGCGGGCGGCGGCGATACCTTCGGGATCAAAGGTCAAGCCAAGATAGTTGTTTGTCCCGGCCAGGATGGTTGGTTTGCCGAGAATGACCCCCTCAGTGGGGGAAATGATCTTGTCGATCTGAACGCCGAAGGGGTCGATGCCCAGTGCTTCAAGATCTCGGCGTGTGGCCGCAAGGGCCTGAAATTTGTCAAAAATTCCCATTACTCACAGTGTGTAAGGTTTTCAACCTGTCGCGCAAGATCCCGAACGGTTTTGACGTCAGGAAGGATGTTCACAGGGATTGAGATATCAAAACGGTCTTCGATGAACATGAGTACATCCATGATCTGGAGCGAATCCAGATCGAGATGACCTACCAACTCCGTATCTTCGTTGACTGCGACGCGTCCTTTTGTGACCGATGCCAACGCCTCATAAAGCTGGGCAAGAATAGATTGATATTCAATCATAAATAAACGTTCCGTCATGCCGCCGAATTTTTGCCGAAAGTAACGGCAAGCCCCCGCTCAAGCCCGAACGCAGGGTGCCATCCAATGGCCCGTGTAATGTCGGCATTGTCGCATACCCAATCCGGATGTGTAATCTCCCGGATCTTGCCGGGGGTCAGCATGGGCGCGTAACCCAGAAGGCGGCTTGCGCCCAGATTGGCGAGTGCAGCGAAATTCAGCGCCGCAACCGGGATCGGGATGCGGCGAACCCGTGCTCCCTGACGCAGGACCCGTCCGGCGACTTCCAGCACTTCACCCCATCCGTAACCGCCGATGCGGCCATCGTCCAGCTCGAACGTCTGCCCGTATCCCGTGTCCGCCGCCAGCCACTGAAGTACGGCCGCGGCAAGGTCGTCTACATAAATCAGCGAGAATCGGCGCCCTGTCCCGGACGGCAGTGGCGCAAAGCCGCGGGCGATCGCCTGGAACAAGGGCAGCAACTCCCGATCACCGGGGCCGAAGATGGCAGGTGGGCGCAGCACGGTCCATGGCAGATGGTCGGACAGGTGCTGAACCGCGCGTTCGCCACGCCATTTGCTGCCGGCGTAGTGGGAAAGCTCGGGTTCCCGGGCCGCCAGGGAAGAGATCAGCAAGAAGCGTGGGATCCGTATTTGCCGCGTGGCGGCTTGCGCCACCTGGAGTGCGCCATTGACATTCACCCGGTCGAAGTCCATCTGGTTGGCGCCTCGTACCGAGCCCGCGCAATGAATGACTGCGTGCGCCTGCGTCAGAAGTGCATCCAGAGCGCCAATGTCTTCAAGGTCTCCGGCGACCCACTCGACGCCAGGCAGGGTAGGGGGAGTGCGACCATGACGGTGCCGGTAAAGAGCCCGGACGGGCCATCCCGCCTCGGTGAGTTTGACCAGCAGTCTCGATCCTACGAAGCCCGTGGCGCCGGTCAGTGCGAGTACGGGGCGGGGTATCACCCCGCTGCAACCGGAGTCAGTGATTCGATGGCGGACGCCCCCCGTGTTTCGGGGGCCCCTGACAGGGTTGACGGCCCTGAAACCGGGATTGCCAGATCTGGCACGGAGCCAGAAATGAGCTTATTTTCCAGTTCGCGGCGATGCAGGTAATCCAGCCGAGCCGCTGACCGGGACAGTTTGCCCGAAGAGGTTCGCGGCAGTGTGTGCCGGGGGACCAGTTCGATAAGGCAATTGATTCCCAGATCTTCATGGATTTCCCGGTGCAGGCGTCGTGTGAGAGGAAAATCCTGCGCGGGATCGTTGGTGTTGTATTGAACGACCAGCACGGCCACTTCGTTACCGTCGGCGCCAGACACGCTGAACGCCGAGGCGTCCATGGAGCGCAACTCCGGCTGCCGGGCCGCAATCTGTTCAATATCCTGTGGCCAGATGTTCCGGCCATTGATGATGATCATGTCCTTGTGACGGCCTGTGACGACGATGTCGCCGTCCACCAGATAGCCGATATCGCCGGTATCGAGCCAGCCATCGGAGGAAAGCGCGCGTCGGGTTTCGTCGGGTAAATTGAAATAGCCGGACATGACACTGGGGCCACGGACCTTGATTCGTCCGACGCGAAGCTCTGGCAATACCGCGCCCTGTGCGTCGTGGATGGCGATCTCGTGCCCCGGCAAAGGGCCGCCACAGCGAACAAAACCACAGGCACCCACGGCCTTTGCATGGACCGGATTGGCCTGGAGCCGTTCGGCCAGGTCATCGGCATTGATCCAGTCGATGACGACGCCCTTGCGCAGCGGCGAGAAGCTGATCGCCAGCGAGCTTTCGGCCATGCCGTAACTGGGGACAAAGGCCTCGGGGTTGAATCCTGCAGGCGCCAGGAGCTTGGCAAACCGAGCGGGCAGATCGGGACGGATGGGCTCCGCGCCGATCCCCGCAACGCGCCAGGCCGACAGGTCGTACCGCGCGACGTCGTCCTCGCGAATCCGTCGGGCGCACAGTTCGTAACCAAAAGGCGGGCTGAACGCGATGGTGGCGCGAGAGGCGGTCATCAGTTCCAGCCACCGTCGTGGCCGCATGGCGAAATCGCGGGTGTCAAGGTAGTCGACCGAACGTTGTGTCGCCACCAGAGCCAGCAGGCAGCCGACCAGTCCCATGTCGTGATAGAACGGCAACCACGAAACGCATCGATCATCCGCTTGCATGTGGATGCCGTCCCTGACCACCCCCACGAGATTGCACAACACGGTTTGCTGCGAAATTACGACGCCACGTGGAAACCCCGTGCTGCCTGACGTGTACTGCAAATAAGCGGTTTCGGTGGGGCCGCTGCGGTGAAGTTCGGCATCGAGTTCTGGCAAAGTGTCGAATTCTGCTGGCGACCCCACAAAAGCCAGCTGCGCGCCACGAGCGGCTTCATGCAGAAACTGGAGGAACTGGGGGGACGCCACAGCGGCGGCTGCGCCGCAGCCTTTCAGCAGGCCGTGGAGTCGGCCGACATAGGCGTCGTGGCCACCAAGGTTGACGGTCGCCGGCAAGGCGACAGGCACCAAGCCCGCATACTGGCAGGCGAAGAAGAAACGCAAAAAATCAGGGTTGGTCTCGGCCACAATGGCAATCCGTGCACCACGTTCCAGAGACAGGGACAGAAGACGCCGCGCCAGAACCAGTGCTTGCTCGCGCAATGTGCGGTAGGGCAGGGAAACGGACAGTTTGCCGCTGCCCGCGTAGAAATTGGCACCGGTATCGCCTTGTGCCGCATAGTCCAGCGCATCCGCCAGCGTGGCGAAATCGGCATGTCGCAGTGGCAATGAGTTTTGCGTCGGGGTGGGTAACGGCGCCAGCTTAAAATTGGGCATCTGACTCAATTTCGTTCCTTCAATTTATCGTTATCCGCCTGCGCGCAAGGCCAACGAACTCCAGCGATGCCCCAACACGATTCACGCTCTGCCTGAACATTAAATATTAAATGCGAACTCGGGTCGTCGGGTAACACATGGTGCGCCAAGCCGCGACGACGACCTGGTTCGGACGACCTGGTGGATGTAATGCCAGCCAACACGAAATCCGCAGATGCGCATGCCCCGGCATGCTGTAAGCGCTGTGCGCTCGAAAGCCGGGGACTGACCCACTGCCACGAGGGAAAGGTGGTTGGTCGCAAATTATGCCAGAGCCTTACAGAGCATCGGTTGCAGAACAGTCGCCCAGCGCGGCGAAACGACCGGGTGGCGCGCCAAATCCCGAACAAGGTGGTTGGCGTGGCGGCGCAGTTTGACTCTGTTTTCACAAAGTAAGTTCAATTGAAGCGCCCCGTCGGATCGGCTTGATGGCTGTGGAACGTGTACAGCGCCCGCTGGTTGGTGGGTCGGCGCCGCCGCGGGTGGCACGACTTCCGTGTGAGAATCGACGCCAGCCCGCCCGATTTTGTGGCTGCGCCAGCCCAGGAGAACCTCCCCCATGCCCCGTCGTGCCACCAAAATCGTTGCCACATTAGGTCCTGCATCCAGTGAGCCCGTGATCCTTGAAAAAATGATCCGTGCCGGCGTGAACGTGGTGCGCCTCAATTTCAGTCACGGCACCGCGCAGGACCATATTGACCGGGCCCGCATGGTGCGGGAGGCCGCACAGAAGGCGGGGCGCGAGGTCGCGATCATGGCCGATCTGCAGGGGCCCAAAATCCGGGTCGGCAAGTTTGCCGACGGCAAGGTCCTCCTGGAGCCCGGGGCCCGTTTTGTCCTGGACGCCGCGCGCACCGAGCCCGGTGACCGGGACGCGGTGGGGCTGGACTACAAACAGTTACCGCGCGACGTCAAGGCCGGTGATGTGTTGCTTCTGAACGACGGGCTGATCGTCTTGACGGTGGATTCGGTGGTTGGCGAAGCGGTTTTCACCCGCGTCACTGTCGGTGGGTATCTGTCCAACAACAAGGGGATCAACAAGCAGGGCGGTGGCCTGACTGCTCCGGCGCTCACGGCCAAGGACATGGACGACATCCGCACGGCAATGGCTTTTCAGGCGGATTACGTGGCGGTCAGTTTTCCGCAAAACGCCACCGACATGGAAATGGCCCGCCAGTTGTGCAATGTGGCGGCGGCTGAACACCGGCACCGTCCCGGGCTGATTGCAAAAATCGAACGCGCCGAAGCCATTCCCAATCTGGAAGAAATTCTGCGGGCCAGTGACGCCATCATGGTGGCGCGCGGTGATCTGGCCATCGAAGTGGGCAACGCGGTGGTGCCGGCGCTCCAGAAGCGCATGATCAAGCTCGCCCGGGAGCTCGACAAGGTCGTCATCACCGCCACCCAGATGATGGAAAGCATGATCGCCAACCCGGTGCCAACGCGTGCCGAGGTCAGTGACGTCGCCAATGCGGTGCTGGATGGCACGGACGCCGTGATGCTGTCGGCCGAGACCGCGGCCGGCAAATATCCGCTGGAGACGGTCATGGAGATGGCCAAGATCTGTTCGGCCGCTGAGTCGGCAGAAGACGTCAGGCTCGACGCCGACTTCACGGGCAAGACGTTTGGCCGGATTGATCAGTCCATCGCCATGGGGGCGCTTTTCACGGCCCATCACCTGGGCGCCAAGGCCATTGTGGCCATGACCGACAGCGGCTCGACGGCGCTGTGGATGAGCCGCCATCTGATTCATGTGCCGATCTATGCCCTGACCCCCAACCTGTCCACGCAGCGCAAGTTGGCGCTGTACCGCAATGTTCGCCCGATCCTGATGGATTCCAGCGCGGATCGTGATACTGCGCTCATGCAGGCCGAGGATCATCTCAAGGCACGGGGTATCGTGAGCACGGGTGATGTTTATGCCATCACCAGTGGCGAACCCATGGGCACGCCCGGCGGGACCAACATGCTGAAGATTTGCCGTGCAAGCTGAGCCGGGCCGGTTCGCGCCTCGGTAAAATCGGGTCGATTCCATCGCCAAGTCACCCACGGGTCACGCGCCCATCAAAGGATTCCCCATGGCACTCGTTTCAATGCGCGAGCTGCTGGACCACGCCGCCGAAAACGGCTACGGCATTCCAGCTTTCAACGTCAACAATCTGGAGCAGGTTCAGGCCGTCATGACCGCGGCCGACGAAGTCGGCGCGCCGGTGATCCTGCAGGCCAGCGCCGGCGCCCGAAAGTACGCGGGCGAGCCCTTCATCAAGCACCTGATCCAGGCGGCCGTCGAGGCCTGGCCGCACATTCCGCTGGTGATGCACCAGGACCACGGCCAAAGTCCCGACGTGTGTCAGGGCGCGATCGATCTCGGTTTCAGTTCGGTCATGATGGACGGCAGCCTGCAGGCCGACGGCAAAACCATCGCCAGCTACGACTACAACGTGGACGTGACGGCCACGGTGGTCGGCATGGCCCATAAACTGGGCGTGACGGTGGAAGGCGAACTGGGCTGCCTGGGCAGCCTGGAGACCATGAAGGGCGACAAGGAAGATGGCCACGGCACCGACGCCACCATGACCCGTGAACAACTGTTGACCGATCCCGAGCAGGCCGCCGATTTCGTCAAGCGCACACAACTTGACGCGCTGGCCATTGCCATCGGCACCAGCCACGGTGCCTACAAGTTCACCCGCAAGCCCACGGGCGACATCCTGGCCATTGATCGCGTCAAGGAAATCAACCGGCGTTTGCCCAACACGCATCTGGTGATGCATGGCTCGTCCAGCGTGCCGCAGGATCTGCTGGCCACCATCAACCAGCATGGCGGCAAGATGAAGGAAACCTACGGTGTGCCGGTGGAAGAGATTCAGAAGGCCATCCAGTTTGGCGTGCGCAAGATCAACATCGACACCGACATCCGTCTGGCCATGACGGCCGCCGTGCGCAAGTTCCTGCACGAAAACCCCGAGAAGTTCGACGCCCGTGAGTGGCTCAAGCCCGCCCGTGAAGCGGCGCGGCTGATCTGCCGACAGCGTTATGTCGAATTTGGTTGCGAAGGCCAGGCGGGGAAAATCAAAGGACACGCGCTTGCCGTGGTCGCGGCGAAATATGCGAGCGGTGAACTGGCGCAAGTGGTTCACTGAGCCGCCGTTCTCTCCTTGCGTGGCGCCCTGAGCGCCCGCCCACCGAGCCCGCTGGCATCCCCGGCGGGCTTTTTTTTGCGCGGGTGAAGCGCGGCGCGATAAACGCAGCGTCGGAAGCGCGATATTAAGGTGTGGCGGGCATTTGCAGACTGCAAAACATAATTGTTGACTACAAAACACCCGCCCGGGTGACCTGGGCTACCAGTTCCGGATCACCAGTTCGCC
>JBGSNW010000132.1:0-29225 GCA_041739435.1 Burkholderiaceae bacterium | reverse complement strand
CGTTCACGCGCAGCGTGACCGCGCGCGCCAGACGGTGCGAGGTGTCCAGCTCCAGCCCCTGCCGGCGCGTGGGGTCGAAGTTGACGTTGGCGCCCGGTCCAAACGGACCCGCGGCGCCCGGATCGAAGCCGATCTCGTTGCGCAGATTGCTGCGGTACAGCCGCAGTTCGACCTTGCCACCGGCGTAGGCCAGGCGGCTGCCCAGTTCGAGGTCGTGCGAGCGCTGGGCCAACAGGTCCACGCCCGGCGAGGTGAAGCTGAACTCGTCCACATTGGCAAGCCGGAAGCTGCGCCCGAAGCGCCCGTACACCGTGAGCCCGGCACCCAGGGGCTGGCTTGCGCCCAGTTCCCAGGCGGTTTGCCGGTCGGCCAGACCGGTGGCCGCATTGGTGCTGGTCTTGCGAAGTTTTTCGGTCCGCACGCCGGCACTGATCCGCGTCGCCACACCCGGCAGGGTCACGTCGTCCTTGAGGTACCAGCCATTTGACGTCTGCCGCGCCGTGGAGCCGAAGCTGCCCAGCACCTGGCGGTCCCAATGGCCATGGTCGGTGCCCATCACCAGGATGTTCTTGTAGCCACCCCATTGGGCTTCATGGCGCGCGCGCAGCGCGTAGTTGTTGGCATCGATGTTGAACGCAAAAGGAAATCCGCTCAGCTGGCTGTCCACGGCCTTGTCGCGCCAGCCGGCGTCGGCGCCCAGCTGCCAGTTGCCCAGGAACAGTTCGCCGAACACGCTGGTGCGCGTGTTGTCGATGCTGGCGTGGTCGTCGGGGTTGTTGGTCTGTTTGGGGTTGGCCACAAACTGGGCGGCCGACAGGGCGCCGGGAAGCCGGGTCTGAAGTTCGTCGCGCGCATACCGCGCGCCCAGCCGCGCGCGGTCGTTGCTCCATTGCACGGCCAATGAACCCGCATCGGTTTCCGAGCGGAAATTGTCGCGGTGGTTGTCGGCGTTGCGCTGCATGCCCGAAAAATCCACGGAGAATCCTCCCGAAGCCAGGGTGGCGTTGACCCGGGCATCGCGCAGCCCGTAGCTGCCCGCGCCGTACGAAAGGGAAGCGGTATTGCGCCGCGCCGCGCCCGTCCCGGCCTTGGTGGTGATGACGATCACACCCCCCGTGGCGCCCTCGCCGTACAGGACAGCCCCGCTGCCGCGCAGCACCTCGATGCGCTCCACGCTGTCAATGGGAATACCCGCCAGCCGCGTGCCGCCCTGATCGGCCTCACTCAGCCGGATGCCGTCGACCACCACAATCTGGTTGCTGTCGGCGGTGCTGCCAAAGCCGCGCAGGTCCAGCGAGAAATCACCACCACCAAAAAAATCCTGGCGACCCACCACCCCCAGCAGCTTCATGACCGCTTCGTTCACGGTGCTGACGCCCGCCGCCTGGATTTCATCGGCCGTCAGCACGCTGACGCCGAAGGGCAGCGTGCTGGCCGATTCGGCGAACCGGGGGGCAGTCACCACCGTTTCCGCCAGCGAGGCGGTTGGGGACACCTGAGCCAGCGCAGGCTGGGCGCACAGCACAAACAGGGAAGGCGCGGCCACGCGAACGGCCACCACAAGCGACCGCGTGGCGCAAAGAGAACTCGATTTCATAAAAAAGACCAAAAGAAATTGCCCTCACCGGCTTCCCCGCCAGTGCATGAGCGATACGGTTGCGGCCTCGCCAGGGGCAAAGGCGCGCATCCACCATGTTGGCCGGTATCCGGGCTGGCAGAGCAACTCTCATCGCCTTCCCAGGCGCCTGTTCGACGCGCCCAGTGGCTGTTTGATGAAAGCGGAGCCTTGTGGCTCGTCTGCTTGACCGTTGCGGGGGCAGCGCAGGTTAGGAGTGTTCGTGTGAACTCATCCCTCCTGCTTCCCGTTGAACTGCGGCATGTGAACCACACCGCGAGCACCAACAGCGCCATTCTAAAGGCCGTTTGCGGCGGCAAACCCTACAATGGCTGCCGAGCATCCGATTCCGACATGGCCAACCCGTCCCAGACCGACCTGATCGCCGAGCGCGTGGAACGCCTGCTCGTGCGCTATGGTGAGTTGCAACGCACCAACGCGCTGCTCGTCCAGCAGCTTGAAGTGCTGACACATGAGCGCGATTCGCTCAAGTCGCGCCTCAGCGCCGCGCGCGCGCGGGTGGACGCTCTGCTGGAGCGCTTGCCCGAGTCCCTCGCCAGCAACCCCAGGGACCCTCGATGAAACAACTTGAAGTCCAGATCATGGGCCAGAGCTACCTGCTCGGTTGCCCCGAGGGCGGGGAATCCAGGTTGCTCGACGCCGTGGAGCGGGTGGACACCGCCATGTGCCGCATCCGCGACGCGGGCAAGGTCAAGGCGCGTGACCGTATTGCAGTGCTGGCGGCGCTGAACCTCGCCTTTGACGTTTCCGAGCGTGAAGCGGCCAGCCTCGCCGCCGCCAGCTTTGCCAACAGTGAGTTGCAGTCGGTGTTTGGCGACAGCGTTCTGCCCGCTGCCAGCACCAGCGAGCGTGACGACGCGCGCCTGACCAGTCTGGTGCAGCGGCTGGACAGCGCTCTTGGCGACGACGGCCGTTTACTGTGACGAAATTGACGTTGTATTGCCAAGGGCCTCACGTAGAATGAAGGCGTCTGTTGCACCGCCGGGTTTTATATTTCCTTGAACCAATGCTCATAGAGCCCGGGCTTGGTACATCACCTGGTGAGCGTGATCGTCTCGCGTCAGATGAACCCAACGTCAGGTTGCCCTCGCCCACCTGAACCCCGGTTCAGGATGCCGATCCGGTGGTGCAGCAGACACCTTCCCTCCGTCTGCAGAGTGGCGGTCATGCCCCGACCCTCGATCCCGATCGACCGTGCCACGCCATGATTCTTGAGCCTCTGCTGATTGCCGAACTTCTCCTGCTGGGTTCGTTCACCGGGTTTCTGGCCGGCCTTCTGGGCATTGGGGGCAGCCTGATCATGGTGCCGTTCCTCACATGGGCGCTGGCCCGGCAGGGGGTTGCACCCGACCACGTGGTGCACACCGCCATTGCCACCTCCCTGGCCACCATCTGCTTTTCATCGCTGTCGTCGGTGCGGGCCCACCACAAGCGTGGCGCGGTGCGATGGCCCGTGGTTTTTTCGCTTTCGCCCGGCATCGTGTTCGGCGCGTACCTGGGCTCGCTGTTGACGACACACATCCCTGCCCGCTCGCTGGGCGTGGTGTTCGCGGGGTTCCTGTTTTTCTCGGCGTTCCAGATGCTTGCCAACATCAAGCCCAAGGCCGCCCGCAACCTGCCTGCGACGCCGGGCATGCTGGCGGCAGGCGGGGTGATCGGGGGGATTTCCGGCATGGTTGGCGCCGGCGGCGGGTTTGTGTCGGTGCCGTTCATGACCTGGTGCAGCGTGCCCATTCAGCAGGCCGTGGCCACGTCGGCCGCGTTGGGGTTCCCGATTGCGCTGGGCGGGACGGTGAGCTATATCGTCAACGGCTGGAACACACCCGGCATGCCCCCTTTGACGTTCGGCTTCGTCTATCTGCCGGCGCTGGTGGTGATTTCGGTGGCCAGCGTCAGCCTCGCACCGCTCGGTGCCAAAGTGGCCCACAGCATCGACACCCAAATGCTCAGACGCCTGTTCGCCGTGTTGCTGATCGGTCTTGGCACCTCCATGCTCTGGCGCAGCTTGCGCTAAAGCCGCTGCAAGCGCACCACCGGTGCGCCCCCTCTCGCGTCAGACGCTCTCGATCGACCGAAGCGCCTGGCCTCCGCCGTAACTGCCCTGCGCAGGCGCTTGGCCTCCCAGTGCCACACGGACCGCGCAGTACTTGAACTCCGGGATCTTGGCAAACGGATCGAGCGCGGCATTGGTGAGCTTGTTGATGGCCGCTTCGTAATAACAAAACGGCACGAACACGGCGCCGCGCGGCGTGCCATCGTCGGCACGCGCGTACAGGGTTACTTGTCCGCGCCGCGAAGCGATGGTCACCACGTCCCCCGGCTGACCGCCCAGGGCGGCGAGGTCCAGCGGATGAATCAACGCGGTCGGGTCCGGCTCCAGGGCGTCAAGCACGGTGGCACGCCGGGTCATGCTGCCCGTGTGCCAGTGCTCCAGCTGGCGCCCGGTGATCAACACCATCGGGTATTCGGCGTCGGGGCGCTCGGCTGCGGGAATGATGTCGGCGGGCACGAACCTCGCCTTGCCGCCTTCGCGCGGAAACTCGGTCTGAAAGACGACGGGCTCGCCCGGGTCGCCTTCGTTCAGGCATGGGTAAGTGACCGCGTGTTCGCGCTCCAGCCGCTCCCAGGTGATGCCGCCAATGCTGGGCATGGTGTGACGCATTTCGTCAAACACCTCGGACACGTGGCGGTACTGCCAGTCCAGGCCCAGCCGCGCCGCCATTTGCTGGATGATCCAGAGGTCTTGCCGGGCATCGCCCGGGGGGTTGATCGCCTGCCGACCCATTTGCACCAGGCGATCGGTGTTGGTGAATGTGCCCGTCTTTTCCGGAAACGCACTGGCCGGCAGGATGACATCGGCCAAATAAGCGGTCTCGGTGAGGAAGATGTCCTGCACGACCAGATGGTCCAGCGCGGCAAGCGCCTCCCGCGCATGGTTGGCGTCGGGGTCGGACATGGCGGGGTTCTCACCCTGAACATACATGCCGCGAATGTCGCCATGTTTGATCGCGTGCATGACCTCCACCACTGTCAGGCCCGGCTGGTCGTCCAGCGAGCCGGCCGCAACCTGCCAAGCTTTCTCGAATCGGGAACGCACATCCGGGTCGGTGACCCGCTGGTAGTCCGGGTACATCATGGGGATCAGGCCGGCATCGGAAGCCCCCTGCACATTGTTCTGGCCGCGCAAGGGATGCAGCCCGGTGCCGGGTCGACCGATCTGCCCGGTCATGAGCGCCAGCGCGATCAGGCAGCGCGCGTTGTCGGTGCCGTGAACGTGCTGGCTCACCCCCATGCCCCAGAGAATCATCGAGCCCCTGGATGTGGCATAGAGGCGGGCGACTTCGCGCAGTGTCTGCGCATCAATGCCGCAGATCGGCGCCATGGCTTCGGGTGTGTAGCCCTCGACATTGCGGCGAAGCTCGTCATAACCAATGGTGCGTTGCGCGATGAATGCCTCGTTGACCAGACCTTCGGTCACGATCACGTTCATCATGGCGTTGAGCATCGCCACGTCCGTGTCGGGCTTGAACTGCAGGAACCGGTGGGCAATACGGGAAAGGTCGGAACGCCGCGGGTCGCAGACGATCAGCTTCATGCCGTTGCGAGCCGCATTCTTGATCCAGCTTGCCGCCACCGGATGGTTGACGGAGGGGTTCGCGCCGATGACGATCACGACCTCGGCCTTGGTCACGTCCATGACCGGGTTGGACACGCCGCCCGAACCCGTGCCTTCCAGCAACGCGACCACGGACGACGCATGGCACAGGCGCGTGCAATGATCCACGTTGTTGCTGCCAAAACCGGTGCGCACCAGCTTCTGGAATAGGTACGCCTCTTCGTTGCTCCCCTTGGCCGATCCGAAGCCGGCCAGTGATTTCTTGCCAAATTGGTCGCGGATCGCCTTGAGCTTTCCGCCGGCAAAGTCGAGCGCCTCTTCCCAGGTGGCTTCGCGGAAGACGTCCATGACCCGGTCCGGGTCCATGACACAGTCGCCCCGCTTGGGTGCGTCGGCGCGCCGGATCAGCGGCGTGGTCAGGCGATGGGGATGGTGCGCATAGTCAAAACCATAGCGCCCCTTGACACAAAGGCGGGAATGGTTGGCCGGCCCATCGCGGCCTTCCACGTAAAGAATCTTGTCGTCCTTGACGTTGTAGGTCAGCTGGCAGCCCACACCGCAGTAGGGACACACCGAATCCACTTTTTTGTGCGGCACGGCGAGGGCGGCATCGCGCGCCGGCATCAGCGCGCCGGTGGGGCAGGCCTGCACGCATTCGCCGCAGCCCACGCAGGTGGACGCCCCCATGGGGTCGTCCATGTCAAACACGATCTTGGCGTGGTCACCCCGGAAGGCCAACCCAATGACGTCGTTGACCTGTTCGTCGCGGCAGGCGCGCACGCAGCGGGTGCATTGGATGCAGGCGTCAAGGTTGACGGCGATGGCCGGGTGCGACGCGTCGTTCTGCACTGCAGCGCGGGGCGCAAAGCGGGGCTTGCCGAGATCGAGTTTTCGTGCCCACTGGTCCACCTCGTTGTCACGGGTGTACGCCTGCTCCGGCATGTCCGAAAGCAACAATTCCAGCACCATTTTCTGGGCGGCCACCGCACGCTCGCTGTCGGTGGTGACCTTCATCCCGTCCGTAGGGCGGCGGCAGCAGGACGGTGCCAACACACGTTCGCCGCCAATTTCAACAACACACGCCCGGCAGTTGCCCGCCGTTTCAAGGCCGTCCTTGTAGCAAAGATGCGGCACCTCAAGCCCTTCGCGCCGCGCGACGTCCAGCAGGGTTTCGGTGGCACCCGCCCGGACATCCTGCCCGTTCAGGCTGAAGATAACCCCGGGCCCGTCAAGCTGCGAGAGTTCATCGCGGGTGATTGCATTCATGGACTGCTTCCTTTGTGCGTTCAGTTCGGCCGGTCACCATGGGGCGCGCCAATCAGGTCAACTCGTGCGGAAAATACTTGACGACACAATCCACCGGATTGGGCGCCGCTTGCCCCAGGCCGCAGATGGACGCCTCACGCATGACCATCGACAGTTCGGCCAGCAAGTCCACGTTCCACGACGGCTTGGCAACCAGTTCCGCGGCCTTGGCCGTGCCCACACGGCAGGGTGTGCATTGGCCACAAGACTCATGCCGGAAAAAATTCATCAGGTTGCGGGCCGCCCCCACCGCGGTGTCGTGATCGGAAAGCACCACCACCGCGGCAGAGCCGATGAAACACCCGTAGGGCTGCAATGTGTCGAAGTCCAGGGGAATTTCATTCATCGACGCGGGCAAAATGCCGCCCGATGCCCCCCCCGGCAGATAGGCATAAAACGCGTGGCCATCCTGCATGCCGCCGCAGTGCTCATCGATCAGTTGCTGGATCGTGATGCCCGCGGGGGCAAGCTTGACGCCAGGCTGTTTCACACGACCGGACACCGAGAACGATCGCAGGCCCTTGCGCCCGTTGCGGCCCTGCGAGGCAAACCACGCACCGCCTTTTTCAATCAGTTCACGCACCCAGTAAAGCGTCTCGAAATTGTGCTCCAGCGTCGGGCGCCCGAACAGCCCCACCTGCGCCACGTAGGGTGGACGCAAGCGCGGCATGCCACGCTTGCCTTCGATCGATTCAATCATCGCGGACTCTTCGCCGCAGATATAGGCACCCGCACCGCGCCGCAAAATGATCTCGGGCAAGGCGACAGGAGAGGCCGCCTTGAGATGCGCCAACTCGGCCTCCAGCATGGCGCGGCAGCCGTGGTATTCGTCGCGCAGATACACGTAGATCTGGTCTATGCCCACCGCCCAGGCGGCAATCAACATGCCCTCCAGGAAACGATGCGGATCGCGCTCGAGGTAGACCCGGTCCTTGAAGGTGCCCGGCTCGCCTTCATCGACATTGACCGCCATCAGGCGTGGCCCTTGCTCGGCCCGCACAATGCGCCACTTGCGCCCCGCAGGAAAACCGGCCCCCCCCAGACCGCGCAGGCCGGAGTCTTCCATGGTCTTGAGGACGGACTCCACATCACGGGCCCCCGACACGCATTCCTTCAAAAGCGAGTAGCCCCCCGCAGCCCGATAAGCATCAAACCCAACAAAGCCCTCAGGAATGTGCTGCGTTTGACCGGCATGCACAGTCGCGGACACTCCTTCCAGGGTGGCGCTGGCAACAGGGTTCTGACCGACCACCGCCACCGGCGCTTGTTCGCATCGCCCCACGCATGGCGCCGCGATCACCCGAACGTTCCGCCCCAGAATGGCGGGCAGCTTTTGCAGCAGATCGCGTGCGCCCGCCATCTCACAGGACAGGCCATCACACACCCGGACGGTCAGACCCGCCGGCGTTTCACCACCTTCCTTGACGACGTCGAAATGGTGATAGAACGTGGCAACTTCATAGACCTCGGTCTGCGCCAGTTTCATTTCCTGCGCCAGAGCAGCCAGATGAGCGGCCGACAGGGCGCTGTAGCGGTCTTGAATCTTGTGCAGGTGTTCGATCAGCAAGTCTCGCTGCCGCGAGGCATCCCCCAGCAATTCACGGATTTCGGACAACGCAACCGGGTCCACCCGCCGACCTTTGGGTGCCTGCCGCTTGCGCTGACTGGAAGCGGGCAGCGATTGGATGGGAATGATGGTTTGGCTCATCGATTTGTGGTGGTTACGTGGGGTCAATACAAACTGGGAATCCAGTGGAAAATTCTGAAAACATGGCAACTGAAAACCACCGGCACACGACACTCAGACCACGGACTCGGCCCGCAGCATGGCCACCTCGTCCGTGTCATAGCCGAGCTGCCCGAGGACCTCATCGGTGTGCTCGCCGAGCAATGGTGAGCGCACGACCTCCGTTGGGCTGTCGGACAGCTTGATGGGGTTGCCGACGGTCAGGTATTTGCCGCGTGTCGGATGGTCCACTTCGACAATGGTGCCGGTCGCGCGCAAAGCGGGGTCATTCGCAATTTCCTTCATCGAAAGAATGGGCCCGCAAGGGATGTCGTACTGATTCAGGATGTCCATGGCCTCAAACTTGTCCTTGGTCATGGTCCATCGCTCGATGCGCGCAAAAATCGGTTTCAAGTGCAGAAGTCGGACCTGGGGCGTCGCATAAGCTTCATCGTCGATCCACCCCTCTTCACCTATCACCTTGCAGATTGCGGGCCAGACAGCCGCCTGCGTAATGAAGTAGATGTAGGCATTCGGATCGTTTTCCCACCCTTTGCAGCGCAGGATGGAGCCAGGCTGGCCGCCACCCGACGCATTGCCGGCGCGTGGCACGGAGTCTCCAAACTTGCCATCGGGGTACTGCGGGTACTCGTGCATCGTGCCCGTGCGTTCGAGCCGCTGTTGATCCCGCAACTTGACACGGCAAAGATTGAGCACGGCATCCTGCATGGGCGCCAGGACTTTCTGCCCCCGCCCCGTTGTTTGACGCTGGTACAGCGCCGCCACGATACCCAGCGCCAGATGCAGGCCAGTGCCGCTGTCGCCGATTTGTGCACCCGTGACCATGGGTGGGCCATCGTCAAACCCCGTGGTGGAAGCCGACCCACCCGCACACTGTGCAACGTTCTCGTAGACCTTGCATTCTTCGTACTTGCCAGGACCAAAGCCCTTGACAGACGCCACGATCATGCGGGGGTTCACCGACTGGATATGCTCCCAGGTGATGCCCATGCGGTCCAGTGCCCCAGGGGCAAAATTCTCGACCAGCACATCACATTCGCGAATCAACCGGTCCAGTACTTCCTTGCCCTTGGCTTTTTTGGTGTCCAGCGTGATGGAGCGCTTGTTGTGGTTCAACATGGTGAAGTACAAGCTGTCCACCCCCGGAATGTCGCGCAGTTGCCCACGCGTCGCATCACCCTCTCCCGCCCGCTCCACTTTGATCACGTCGGCGCCGAACCATGCCAGCAATTGGGTGCACGTCGGCCCCGATTGCACATGGGTAAAGTCAAGAATTCGAACGCCTTCGAGTGCCTTGGTCATCAACTAACTCCTGTTTCGTACACACATCAGACGCAAATCTGCACCTGCCTGGACAATTTGCACCTGAATGCAGTCCTGGCATCAATTTTGCCATTGCGTCGGGGGCGACGATGCGCGTTCGACCCGTCAGTTGAATCCGTCCAGCCAATCGGGCAGAACCGTCCTGGACACGTGAAGCGGGTTCATCCGTCCGGTCCTTTTCCGGCGACTTGCGCCTCAAGTTCTGCCAATCGCTTTCGCAACTGGCGATCCTCGTTGAAGCGTGTGGTCTCGTCACGTATCACGGCCGCCACGGCACTGACGCGGCCATCGGGCGCATACAACATGGCCACCGTGAAAGAAATGGACATCGCGGATCCGTTCCGGTGCACGGCGGGAACACGCAGCACATCGGCGTCGTACTTCGTGATACCGGTCTCCATCGTCTTGCGATAGCCCTCGCCGTGCCGCTTACGAAGACGCTCCGGGATGATCATGTCGAGCGATTGCCCGATGGCCTCACCGCGTGAATGCCCGAACATCCGCTCTGCAGCCGGATTCCAGTAGACGATGTTGTTGTCAGCGTCAGAGACAACAATTGCGTCACCGATTGCTGAAACCAGGATCTGCAGGTCAATTTCGGTGTTCATGACAAGGTCCGTCGGCATTCGCTTGGTGATGACGTCCGGCGACGTCAAACAGCCTTGGCGTCGTGGATCGCCTTGATCTGGTCCGGGCTGTATCCAAGCTCTGCCAGAACCTCATCCGTGTGCTCGCCCAAGAGGGGCGATGCCGTCACTTCCGGCTTGAGATCGGAGAACTTGATCGGGCTGCCAACCGTAAAGTAACTGCCTCGCACCTTGTGGGGAACTTCAACAATGGAACCACTCTTGCGCAACGACTCATCGTGCAGCAGTTCCTTCATGGACAGCACGGGAGCACAGGGGATGTCAAACTTGCGGAAGATATCCACGGCTTCATACTTGGTTTTGTCCTTGATGAAGTCTTCGATCGTCGCAAATATATCCATGATGTGTGGTTGACGCGCCTTGGCGGTCGTGTAAGCCGGGTCGGTCTTCCATTCGGGTTTGCCCAATGCGTCGCAAATTGGCTCCCACGCGTGCCCCTGAACCGTGAAGTAGATGTAAGCATTCGGGTCCGTCTCCCAGCCCTTGCACTTCAGGATCCAGCCCGGCTGACCACCGCCGCCGGCATTGGCCCCGCGGGGCACCACACCATCTTTGAAGGCATCCATCTCGTGCGGGTACTGGGGATATTCTTCCAGGTAGCCCAAGCGATCCAGTCGCAATTGATCGCGCATCTTCACGCGGCACAGATTCAGCACAGCGTCCTGCATGGACACGGCCACCTTCTGACCCTTGCCCGTTTTCTGCTTGCCAATGTAGGCCGTCAGGATACCGATGGCCAGGTGCATGCCGGTGTTGCTGTCCCCCAGCGCAGCCGAGCTGATCGTGGGCCCGGAATTTTCGCCTTTCCAATAGCCCGTGGTGGAAGCCGCCCCACCCGCGCATTGCGCCACATTCTCGTAGACCTTGAGGTCTTCATAGTGGTGACCATCGCTGAAACCCTTGACGGACGCGAGAATCATCCCGGGGTTGAGCTTCTGGATATATTCCCAAGTGAACCCCATGCGATCGAGTGCGCCGGGACCAAAGTTCTCGACCATGACGTCGGATTCCTTGATCATTTTCTCGAGCACCGCCTTGCCTTCGGCCTTCTTGGTGTCCAGCGTCAACGAGCGCTTGTTGCTGTTGAGCATCGTGAAGTAGAGGGCATCGGCATCGGGAAGATCGCGCAGCTGGCTGCGCGTCACGTCACCCGAACCCGGGCGCTCTACCTTGATCACGTCGGCACCGAACCACGCCAGCATCTGGGTACAGGCAGGGCCAGCCTGCACGTGCGTGAAGTCAATGATCTTGATGCCGTTAAGCGGTTTGTTTGACATTTTCAAATCTCCTTGTGAAATGCTTGGGGAAACTTACTTCTTTTTCGCTGCGCTTTGAGGATTCAGGCTGGTGATGCGGCCACTCTCGGTACCGGCGCCTTCGTCGATCACTGCGTTGATCAGGGTCGGCTTGCGCGACTTGATGGCCTCTTCCATGGCATGACGCAACTCGGCCGGGGTGGTAGCAACCACCCCCACACCACCAAAGGCCTCCATCAGTTTTTCGTAGCGCGCCCCTTTGACGAATACCAGGGGTGACGGGTCCGAACCGCCCGTCACATTGACCTCGTCGCCGCGGTAGACGCCATTGTTGTTCATGATGACAACGCAGACCGGCAGGTTGTAGCGACAGATTGTTTCAACCTCCATGCCACTGAAGCCGAAGGCGCTGTCGCCTTCGATGGCGATGACCGGCTGGCCGGATTCCACGGCGGCGGCAATGGCAAAACCCATGCCAATGCCCATGACACCCCAAGTGCCCACGTCCAGACGCTTGCGGGGCTTGTACATATCAACAATGGAACGGGTGAAGTCCAGCGCGTTGGCACCTTCGTTGACAAGCATGGCGTCCGGGTTCGCCTTGATGATGTCGCGCACCACGTTGAGCGAACTGTGGTAATTCATCGGCATTGGATTTTTGGCCAGGGTCTCGGCCATCTTGGCGACGTTCTTGTTTTTCCGCTCAGCCACGGCGCTGGTCCACTCGGTCGGGGGCTTGCCCCAGTCGGAGCCCATGCCCGCAAGCAGGGCCGAGACGCAGGAACCAATGTCGCCGACCAGCGGGGCCTCGATGCGCACATTGCTGTCCGCCTCCGTGGGAGAGATGTCAATCTGGATGAACCTCTGACCACCCCAGGCCTTGTGATCCTTGCCACCCCAGGTCTTGCCCTTGCCCTGCGAGAGCAACCAGTTCAGACGCGCACCGATCAACAGCACCACATCGGCCTCCGGCAGCACAAAAGAGCGCGCGGCCGAGGCCGACAGCTCATGCGTGTCGGGCAGCAGGCCCTTGGCCATGGACATGGGCAGGTAGGGGATACCGGTCCTCTCGACCAGGGCCCGGATGTCGGCGTCGGCTTGGGCATAAGCGGCGCCCTTGCCCAACAGAATCAGGGGCCTTTTGGCCCCTTTGAGCAGGTCCAGGGCGCGCTTGACGGCGTCTGGCGCCGGAATCTGACGTGGCGCCGGGTCCACCACCTTGATGAGCGAGGCTTTACCAGCGGCGGCGTCCATGGCCTGCCCAAACAGTTTGGCCGGCAGGTCCAGATAAACACCACCCGGTCGACCGGAAACGGCGGAGCGGATGGCACGGGCGATACCCACGCCGATGTCTTCGGCGTTGAGCACCCGGAAAGCGGCCTTGCACAGCGGCTTGGCAATGGCCAACTGATCCATCTCCTCATAGTCGCCCTGTTGCAGGTCCACGATCTCGCGCTCGCTTGAGCCACTGATCAGGATCATCGGGAAGCAGTTGGTGGTGGCATTGGCCAGTGCTGTTAGGCCATTCAGAAAACCCGGGGCAGACACTGTCAGGCAAATACCGGGCTTGCCCGTCATGAACCCGGCGATGGCGGCGGCGTTGCCCGCGTTCTGCTCATGCCGAAACGAAATCACGCGCATGCCCTCCGCTTGCAGCATGCGGGTAAGGTCGGTGATAGGAATGCCCGGCAAACCATAGATGTTGGAGATGCCATTGAGCTTCAACGCATCAATGACCAGATGAAACCCGTCGGTCAGTTCTTTCACTTGAGTGTCGATTGTCATGATGCAAGGTCTCTTCGTTTGACTTGAATGAAGTTGTACAACTCTGCGTGGCCCACCACCCCTGCCCCTCTGAAACGGGAACTTTGCGGCGTCCGGGTATGATAGAAAGCGGTCCAGATTCCACCATTGACCACGGTCAATTTTCGTAGTATTCGGGTGGTGCACATCGATGCACCCGGATCTGTCCACGCCTTACGCATCCATGTTGCCAGTCCATACCCATCCCGACAGAAAAGTCATTCGCCTCCAGCTCGGGCAGAACGTCGTCATGCAGGACATGTCAGCACCTCAGGTGGCCGACCTGGAATCCCGCCTGGTCATCGTCGACTGCGCCAAAGGGGACTATCTGCTCTACCAGGGCGTCCACGAAATGGAGCAGTATTTCATCCTGGATGGCATCCTCAAGCGCGTGGTCAGCAACCAGGAAGGCAAGGAGATGATTCTTCGGTTTGCCTGTGAGCGTGACATGGAAACCAGCTACGCCGCCTGGCGCCTCAAAACGCCCACGCCCTACAGCATCGTGAGTGTCACCAAGGCTCGAGTCGCCAAGCTTCCACTTCCCGCATGGATTGATTTTCTGGACCAGCATCCGACGCTGATGAAGACCTTCGAATACGAAGTCATGCATCTCATGAGCGAAATCCTCGCGCATACCATCACGCTGCATCTGCTGGACGCGCCGGGACGGGTCCATCGGTTCGTGCGCAAGCACACCGATCTGCTGGACCGGCTACCCAAAAAGGAATTGGCTTCCTACCTCAACCTTTCGGCCGAAACACTCAGTCGTCTGAAGCAAAGCGGAAAAATCTGACCCTCACCAGCGAAACACCAGACTTCATCACGATTAAAATTTCAGTACTTGGCCGAAGTGAATCGCTTGGAGTTCATCATCAACCGGAGATGACTGTCAACGCCCCGGACACCGTCCAACCCCGACACCAGCCGCTCGGCCTCGGTCCTCTCCTCTTCGCGCAGAACGATTCCCGAAAGTCTCACCAAGCCGTCATTCGCTTCTATCAGGATTCGCAGGTCCTTCGTGCTGCCGTGATCTTTCAAAGCTGCCCGTACCTGTGCTTCCAGCGTCATGTTCGCCAGAATGGCACGAGATTCAACCGTCTCCTGAAACTCCGGACGCCCCACCAACGTCCGAATCTGTGCAACACAACTTTCGAGCGACAAACGCTCCATGTTCAGTACGAGGTCGTAGAGCAAAGGACTTCCCCAGGTCACGCCAAACTGAGCATGCATGCGCGCAGCATGCGCTTCGTCACTGCGCCTGACTTCCGATTCCGCAAACTCCAGATCATCGGTTTCCAGATGCTCTGCCACCCACTGAACACGTTGTCTGATGGGTCGCGTAATTCGGATACTGACCACATGGGAAACGGGCCTCAGCAGGCATGTGGCCCCCCATCCCCTCAATATGATGTTCCCCTTTTCGGCAAGGCTGAGCACTTCCTGCGCCGTATACACCGCCAGGCTCCGCTCGTCAACCGACATTCTTTCCAGAAGCCCCGCCTTGCCTTCCCGTACACGCCGAATCGCGCTTTTTGTCATCGACATGTGTGTGGCGAGATGGTCCACCATCTCATGCTTCATCAACTCCAGCCCCATTTCTTTGGCGAGAAGTTCAGAAACATCCTTCGCGAGAGAGCCCATCTCCTGGGTCATTGCGATCACTGGCATGGCATTGTCCTCCTTCAGTCGACCGGTTGTTGCTTGGACAATTCATCAACGGACGTCGGGCGGATGATTTTGAGCGCCCGCGAAATCAGGGGCCAAAACAACAGCACGAGCGCCAACGTGGTAATGGACCCGACCAGCGGATTCGACCACATGATGGTCAGTTCGCCTTGCGACAGCAACATGGCTTGCCGGAACGAATCTTCCGCCTTGTCGCCCAGCACCAGTGCCAGCACCAGAGGCGCCAACGGGTAGTCAAGCTTCTTGAACAGGTAGCCCATGACCCCGAAAGCCAGCATGAACCAGATGTCGAGCATGGCGTTGTGTACGGTGTAGGCACCAATCGCACAAATCACGATGATCACAGGCGCGATGATGGAAAACGGGATACGAAGAATCGAGGCAAACAGCGGGACAGTAGACAGCACCACCATCAACCCCACCACGTTGCCAAGGTACATGCTGGCAATCAAACCCCAGACGAAATCCTTTTGTTCAACAAACAGCAATGGCCCTGGCTGTAGCCCCCAGATCAGCAGCCCCCCCAGTAGCACAGCGGCCGTCGGCGAACCCGGAATACCAAGCGCCAACATGGGCAGCAGAGCGCTGGTGCCCGCTGCGTGTGCCGCAGTCTCAGGCGCAATCACACCTTCAATTTGACCGGTGCCGAATTTGTCACCGTTCTTGGAGACCTTCTTGGCCACGCCATAGCTCATGAAGGATGCCGGAGTTGCGCCACCCGGCGTGATGCCCATCCAGATACCGATCATGGAGGCGCGCAGCGACGTTCCCCAATATTTTGGCAGTGTCTTCCAGGTCTCCCAAACGACCTTGGGATTGATCTTGGCACTCTTGCCGGAAAATTCGAGACCTTCTTCCATGGACAGAAGGATTTCCCCGATACCAAACAAACCAATCACGGCGATCAGGAAATCCACACCACGCATCAGCTCAGAGATTCCGAAAGTCAGCCGGAGTTGACCGGTCACCGTGTCCATGCCAATCGCACCCAAGGCAAAGCCCAAAGTCATTGCCGCCAGGATCTTGAATGGCGAACCCTTGCCCATCCCCACAAAGCTGCAGAACGTCAGCAAATACACGGCAAAAAATTCGGGAGGACCAAACTTGAGCGCAAACCTGGCGACCAGCGGCGCAAGGAACGTGATCATGATCACAGCAACCAGACCACCAATGAAAGACGACGTGAACGCCGCCGTCAACGCTTGGCCGGCCTGCCCTTTCTGCGCCATCGGATAGCCATCAAACGTCGTGGCCACCGACCAGGGCTCACCGGGTATATTGAACAGGATGGAGGTGATCGCACCGCCAAACAATGCCCCCCAGTAGATGCACGACAACATGATGATGGCCGAGGTCGGCGACATCGAGAAGGTCAATGGGAGCAGGATTGCTACGCCATTGGCCCCCCCCAATCCAGGCAGTACCCCGATCAGGACACCCAGGGTGATACCCACCAGCATCAGCAGGAAATTGCCTGGCGTCAGAACGACGGCGAATCCGTGAAACAGTGCGGAGACTTCTTCCATCTGTGCACTCCTATTCGATGTTATGCGGGCACAGTGATACCTGCGACACCTCTCGGCGGCGCGACCTCATCAGACCCAGTTGATTTCAATACCCGAGGAAACGTAGCGGCTCCAGAGCACCCTTGAACAAGGGAACCTTGAACCACACCTCGAACATAAGGAAAAAGACGGTGTTGACAATCAAACCAAGCAAGATGCTCTTGATCCAGGAAAACTTCCCCAGAATGATCATGAACAGTGCAATATAGATTGCGGAGGCGACGTAGAGCCCGAGAAGTTGCACACCCAGCACATACACCATCGCCGGAATCAGCACCGACAGAATTCGTTTGAGCTGCACCGCGTCCACAAACACATCAGTATTTCGCGCTTTGCCAAGCACGGCCTGGTACAAAGTCACCGCGCCGGACAGTGCCAGCAGCAGCCCAACGTAAAAAGGGAAATATCCCGCGCCGGGACCATCGGTCGTCCAGCCGGCCCCGAGCTCGTAGCTCTTGTAAACCACGACCGCCCCGCTTACTGCCACGATGAAGGCAACAATTGCCTCAATGACATAAGTCGGAACGCCTTTGGGCTCTTCACCACCGGACATTTCCGCGCTCTCACTCGTCGCACTTTGTGTCATTTCGATTCCTTTGACCCACTCTTGAAGACCATGGTCTCAAACGACGCCCGCCAGAGGGCTCAGCACGCCACTCTCAGCGGGTCCCGTCCGAGCCATCACTTCGCGAGGAAGCCCGCCTCCTTCATGAGGTCACGATGTGTTGCCTCCGCCTTTTCAAGCCATTTGTTGAAATCGGCACCTGTCATGAACGTCTGATTGAATGCACCCTTCTCCATGAATTCCTTCCAGTCGGGTGTCGCCGTGACTTTCTTCATGAGGTTGACGTAAAAATCGGTTTGATCCTTCGTGACGCCCGGCGCCATGAAAATCCCGCGCAACATCACGTAGTCTGCCGGCACTCCAGCCTCTTTGCATGTCGGAATGTCATTCCAGGACTGCGCATCAGTTACCTTGGTCTTGTAAGGCATCCGCTCGGAGTCAAATACACACAGCGCACGAAGCTTTCCTGCCCGCCACTGGGCCACGGCTTCAATAGGGTTGTTCACCGTGGAATCCACATGCTTGCCAACCAGTTGAACCGCCACATCACCACCCCCTTTGAAGGGAACGTAGATGAACTTGGTGCCCGTCGCTTTCTCCATGCCAACGGTCAGGATCTGATCCTCCTGTTTGGAGCCCGTGCCGGCCATCTTGAACTTGCTCGGGCCGGCCGCCTTGACTGCAGCCAGATACTCCGCCGCCGTCTTGTACGGGGTTTCCGCATTGACCCACAAAACAAACTGGTCCAGCGCCAGCATGGAAACAGGCGTCATGTCTTTCCAATTGAAAGGCACGCCCGTGGCCAGCGGTGTCGTGAACAGATTGGACAGCGTGATGATGATCTTGTGAGGCTCACCCTTGGAGCCCTTTACATCCAGAAAACCTTCCGCACCAGCGCCACCAGATTTGTTCACGACGATGAGAGGCTCTTTCATCAGGTTGTGCTTGATGATGATGCCCTGAATCAAGCGTGCCATCTGGTCCGCACCGCCGCCTGTCCCGGCAGGGATCACGAATTCAACGGGTTTGGTCGGCTCCCAGGCCGCCATGGCCGACGTTGTCGCGGCGGCGGCCATGATGGAAACGGCTGCAATCCTGGTCAGACGGGTCGTTAACCCGGAAAGAAAGGTCTTCTTCATTTGTCTGTCTCCTGTGGTGGGTAGGGGTCCCCTGCCATTATGGTTGGCATTGCGGGAACATCTTGTTGGCGAGACCGATAGTGCGGCTTCTGTAGCCACTCTTCATTGACCGCAGTCAAGTTTGCAAAAAAACCGGGGCACCAACGCAGCAGGAAAAACCCTGATGCGCCACTGATCCCAACACCCTGCAAGGCACGCCGCCAGGCAAGACCTTGCACCGTTGGAGAATGGCAATGCAGACCCAGAGCGGATGTCACGGTCCAATACCGACCACGCACTGCTCAATCAAGGCATCGATTTCGCCGTCCAGGTAACCGTGTTCCCGCAGCAACTCACGGGTGTGCTGACCCAGCAGCGGCGCGGGACGCCTGATTTGTGTGGGTGTGACCGAAAAATGAACGGGACAGCCAATGGCTTGCGTCACGCCTGCCTGCGGATGCTCCAGTTCCACCACCATGCCGCGCGCAAGGGTTTGCGGGTGGGTCAAGGCTTCGCCGATGGTGTGAACTGGCCCGGCCGGCACACCGGCCACATCGAATGCGGCCTGCCATTGCGACCGGCTGCGCGTGCGCAGCACCGCGTTCATGCATTCGACCAAGGCCTCGCGATGCACCATGCGGTCACGGTTGGTGCGAAACCGAGGGTCAACTCGCCATTCAGGGTGCCCCAGTACGTCAGTGATTCGTTCCCAGTTGGCCTGGTTGGCTCCGCCGATGTTGATCCAGCCGTCACTGGCCTCAAAGGCCTGGTAAGGCGCGGTCAGGATGTGCGCCGAGCCCGTGGGTTCCGCGGATTTTCGCGTGGCAAACCAGATGGCGGCGTGCCAGTAGGTCTGCTGCAGGGCGGCGTCGCTGAGCGAGGTGTCGACGATCTGCCCCTGCCCTGTTTTGAGCTTGTGAATGTAGGCCGCCAGAATGCCCAAGGCAGCGAGAATCCCGGCGTTCATGTCCGACACGGCATTGCCGTTTTTGGCGGGTGGGCGTCCGGGCTCTCCCGTGATCGACATCAGGCCGGCGAAGCCCTGGGCGATTAGATCGAACCCCCCCTTGTCAGCATACGGGCCGGTGCGCCCATAGCCCGAGATCGCGCAGTAAATAAGGCCCGGGTTGACCTTCGACAACACCTCGTAGCCAAGCCCCAACTTGTCCAGCGTCCCTCCACGAAAATTCTCGAGCAGCACGTCCGCATCCTGGACCAAACGCAACAGGACTTCGCGACCTTTTTCCTGCTTGAGATCGACCGCGATGCCACGCTTGTTGCGGTTCATGATCATGAACGGTGCGGACACGCCATTGACTTGAGGGTCTGCGTAGCCGCGGGAATCGTCGCCCCCCGGCAGTTTCTCGACCTTGATCACGTCCGCCCCCATGTCGGCCAGCAGCAGACCGCAGGTCGGTCCGGACATGATCTGCGCCAGCTCGAGAACCCGAAGACCCGCGAGCGGACCGGTATGCAGAACTTCCGGCTTCATCATTGGCCTTTCCAGATGGGGCTGCGCCTGGTTACAAAAGCCTCCACTCCTTCGCGGAAATCGGCGCTGCCATAGGCACGTCGGATCAGGTCTTCCGCCTGGGGTAGATCGTGCGCAACCAGACGACGCAACCCCTCCTTGGCGACACTTTGTGTTATCGGCGCCAGCGAAAACAGGCGCGCCACCAGATGGGCGGCAGAGACATCCATCTGCCCGGGTTCAACCACCTCGTGCAGGAATCCACAGGCCAGGGCCTCCTGCGCGGTCAGCGTCTCGGCCAGCATGAGCATGCGTTTGACGCGCTGGGGGCCGAACGCCGCCACCAATCGTGCCATGTTCGCCATCGACAGGCAGTTGCCCAACGTGCGGGCGATCGGCACCCCCAGTCGCGCATCCGGTGTGGCGATGCGGAAATCGCAAGCCGTCGCGATGGCCAGCCCGCCGCCCACCGCCCACCCTTCGACCAATGCCACAGTGGGCATCGGCAGACCTTCGAGCTGGCCGATGCAGGCATCGATCCGGCCTTCGTAGGCCACACCATCCTCCCCATTGAGAAAGACCCCGAACTGTTCGATATCGGTGCCGGCGACAAAAGCTTCGCCCCCCGCACCGCGGAAGGTGGCGACGCGCACGCTGCCATTTCCCTGAAGTTGACGGCAGATGTCCGACAGCTGCTCGTACATGCCCCAGGTCATCGCGTTGCGCGCCTGGGGGCGGTCAAACACCACCGAAGCCACGCGAGCCTCGATGGTCAAGCGGACGCTCCCTTCACCCATGATGAAATCTCCTTGTGCGCAGATCGCCCGGGCGCCTGTACAGGGTCAACGGTAAAACAGTTCGACCAACCCCAAACCCGTGACCGGCACGTAGGTCACCAGCAGCAAAACCGCCACCAGCACGCCAATGAACCAGATGTTGACCTTGCTCACCTCCCAGACGGAAGCCTTGGCGATCGAGCTGGCCACCATCAACACACTGGCCACCGGCGGTGTCTGCTGGCCAATGCCCAAATTGATCGTCACGATCAGCCCGAAATGCACGGGGTCGATCCCTACCGCCCGGACCAGAGGCATCACGATCGGAATCACGAGAATGATGGCCGCGGCCGAATGCAGGAAAACCCCCAGGAACAGGAACAGCACGTTGAGCAACGCCAGAACCACCCATTTGTTGGAAGTGAAATCCGACACCGCCTTGGCCAGTGCCTGCGGCGCCTGCACTTCAGTCAGGTAGGTTCCCAGCAACGCACTGGTCGCCACGAGCAGCATGACCACCGCGGTCTGCACGCCCCCCTCCATCACAGCGGCCCGCAGGTGCTTGAGATCCAGCTCCCGGTACACCACCAGGCCAATGAACAGCGCGGCCAACACGGCCAGCGCGGCCCCTTCCGTGGCCGTGACGACGCCGCCAAAAATACCGCCCAGAATGATGATCGGCAGCGCAAATGCCCAAAGCGCCTCGCGCCCGGTTTTGGCGACACGCCGAATGGAAAACGCATCCTCGCGCGGCAGGTTGTAGCGCCGCGCCAGGAAGCTGGCCATGCCCATCAGTCCGATGGCCCCGAGCAGCCCCGGCACCAGTCCGGCCACAAACATCTGCACCACCGATGTCTCGGCCATCACGGCATACAGGATCATGGGGATCGATGGCGGGATGATCACCGCCAGCGTGGCTGCCGACGACATGGCAGCAGCCGCGAAGGGGCTTGGGTAACCTTTGGCCTTCATGCCCGGAATCAGGATGGAGCCCAGCGCAGCCACGTCGGCCACTGCCGAGCCGGATATCTCGGCGAAGAACAACGACGCACCAATGGACACGTGGGCCAACCCGCCGCGGACCCAACCGAACAGCGCCGACGCAAAGGCCACCAGCCGCTGGGAAATGCCCGAGGCATTCATGATGGCCCCCGCCAGGATGAACAGCGGGATGGCCAGCAGCGGGAAGTTGGTTGCGCCGTTGTAAATGACCAGCGCCATGTTGGGCAGTGAATCCAGGCCGTGGCTGGCCAGCATGGCGATGACGGCCACAATGCCCAGCGAGACGGCAATGGGAATGTTGAGCAACACCAGCGCCAATACAGCGCCGAACAGAAGCAGCATGGTGGTCATGTTGTCTCCCGGTTGTTCAATGTGATGGGCTCGACACAGCGAGGCCAGCTGTCGACGGTCGGATCAGATCGATCAGGTTCATGACCTCGGCGACCAGGATCAGCGCCGCCGAAATCGGGATGACCGACTGAACGACATTCATTGGGACCCAGGGCAGGCTGACCAGCGCATCGCCCACCAGAAACGGCATGATCGACAAACCGACCCAGCACAACAGGGCAAAAAAGACAATCACCAGAATCTGCCCTCCGATATGAACCACACGTCGCGCGCCTAAGGGCAGTTGCTCCACCACCTCGGGGCAACCGATGTGGGCGCGCTTGACCGACGCCAGCGCCGAGCCGTAAAACGTGAGCCAGGCCAACAGCACGGAAGCCACCTCGTCGTACCAGACCAGCGCCTGGCCCACAGTACGAAAGACGATACCCAGCGTGACCTCTGCAGCCAGCGCGACCATCAGGAACATCACCACCCATTCAAGCATCAGGCCATAGCGGCTCCTGAATCGATGCATTGCATTGCCACTGACAGGGGAAGAAGCGTTGTGCATGGAATTGGGTTCGTCTTGCTGGGGGTGTTATTTGCCGAGCGCAACAGCCTTGTCGATCAGAGGCTTGGCGCCCGCCACATCCTTTCCGAACTCGTCGTAAATGGACTTGCTGGCGGCAATGAAAGCCTCCTTGTCGACTTCATTGACCTGCATGCCGCTCTGCTTGAGCTTGCCCAGCAAATCGGTCTCGGCCTTGATGGCGGTCTGGTAGACATACGCCTGGGTTTCGCGCGCCGTGTCTTCCAGCACCTTGCGCACATCCGCCGGCAACGTGGCGTACCGTCGGGTGCCCACGGTCAGGTAGGCAGGCGTGTAGACGTGGCCCGACAGCGACAGGAACTTCTGCACCTCCTGCAGCTTGGCCGAATAGATTTGCGTGAACGGGTTCTCCTGGCCGTCCATCACGCCGGTCTGCAACGCGGTGAACAGTTCGGAGAACTTCATCGGGCTCGGGTTGGCCCCGTAGGTCTGGAACATCTTCACACGCCATTTGCCCTCGGGCACGCGCAGCTTGATGCCTTTGAGGTCATCCGGCGCCTTGATGGATTTCTTGTTGTTGGTGATGTGACGGTAGCCGTTTTCCCACACCGCAAGCACCTTCAGCCCTTTTTTCTCGGCCTCCGGCGCAATGCTGGGCCAGAACACGTCTTTCTCGATCCGGGCCATGTGCGCCCGGTCCTTGACGATATACGGCATTTCGAAAATGCCGAACAAATCCGCCTCGGACGTCATCACCGTCGAGGGCAGTGCCATGTCAATGGTGCCCAGCTTGAGCTTCTGGATCATTTCCTTGTCACCCCCAAGCTGGCTGGAGCCGAACACCACCACCTTGGCCTTGCCGTCAAGTTTGGCGTTGGCCCGCCTGGCGAACTCGTCCGCACTGGCCTGGAACAACGACCCCGGTTCGCCCACATGCCCGAGCTTGATCTCGACCTGTGCCAGGGCGTTGCCCTGACCCAGCAACAGGGCCACGCCTGCTGCAATCACCGACACACCCGCCAGTTTGCGGACCTTGGCCGCCAGTGCGGCAATGGAATGGGGATACGCCTTCATGATGTCTCCTTCGGTTGTGTTGATCGGATGCCAGGAATCACGCAGCGGGATGCCGCGCACAGATAAAACGGGCCGGGGTCAAGCGGCCTTTTGCAGAGGCCTTGGAATGGGGTGCGCCGAAAAGTAGTCCATCGCCGCCACCACGCCCGAGCCAGCCAGCTTCACACCACTCAGCCTGAGCCCCATCTCACACCCGCTCAGCGCGGCCATCAGCGTGAGGTCGTTGCAGTCGCCCAAGTGGCCGATGCGGAACATGCGCCCCTTGACCTTGCCAAGGCCCGTGCCCAGCGAACAGTCGAAGCGCTCATAAATGAGTTTGCGCACCACATCGGCATCCACCCCTTGCGGCATGACCACCCCCGTCAGCACGGGTGAATACACGGAGGGGTCGGCGCACTGAATCTCCAGCCCCCAGGCGCGAACGGCGGCACGCACGCCCACGCCCCATCGGTGGTGCCGGGCGAATACGGCCTCCAGGCCCTGCGCCAGCAGCATGTCGCAGGCTTCGTTCAGGCCATAGAGCAGGTTGGTGTTGGGGGTGTAAGGCCAATAGCCGCCCTTGTTCATCTCGATGATCTCGTCCCAGGCCCAGAAAGCCTTGGGCAACTTCGCCGCCTTGCTCGCCTCCATGGCCCTGGGCGACACCGCGTTGAAGCTCATGCCGGGCGGCAACATCAGACCCTTTTGGGAACCACTGACGGACACATCCACACCCCAGTCGTCGTGCCTGTACTCCGCCGACGCCAGGCCCGAAATGGTGTCCACCATCAGCAGCGCCGGGTGTTTTGCCGCGTCGATCGCCTTGCGCACGGCAGCGATGTTGCTGGTGACGCCGGTGGAGGTTTCGTTGTGCACCACGCACACGGCCCGGATGGCGTGCTGGGTGTCGGCCGTCAGGCGCTCCTCGATCAGCGCAGCCTGCACGCCACGGCGCCAACTGGCGGGCACGCCCGCCTCCATGCCCGGCAACGCCAGCAATTCGGTCTTGAGTCCCAGCCGGTTTGCCATCTTGTGCCAGAGCGACGCGAAATGCCCGGTTTCGTACATCAAAACGTGGTCGCCGGGGCTGAGCACATTCGACAACGCCGCCTCCCAGGCGCCGGTGCCGGACGCAGGGTAAATGACGACCGGGTGCCGGGTCTGGAATATTTTCTGGATGTCGGCCAACACCTTCATGCCCAATGCGCCGAACTCAGGCCCGCGATGGTCGATGGTGGGCAGGCTCATGGCACGCAGGATGCGGTCGGGCACCGGCGAAGGCCCAGGGATCTGCAGGAAGTGTCGGCCAGTGGGGTGGAAGTCAAGCGTCAGCATGGAACAAAACTCCGCGATGGATAAGTCATTTTTTGCATGCAAAATAGATTTGTCAACAGAATGCACCCTGATTCTGCTTTGACAAGCTTATTTTTTGCATACAAAATTGTCCTATGACAGCAGACATTCTCACCATCCCGCGGGCGGGGCTACACGACCAGGTGGTTGGCCAACTGCGCCAAATGCTGGTGGAAGGCCAGATTGCGCCCGGGGCCAAGCTCAACGAGCGCGAACTCAGTGAGGTCCTCAAGGTCTCGCGCACCCCTCTGCGCGAGGCCATCAAAATGCTCGCCGCCGAAGGTCTGGTGGAACTTTTGCCCAATCGCGGCGCCATCGCCGTTGAATTGACGGAAGACGACGTGCGCCACACCTTTGAGGTCATGGCCGGCCTGGAAGGGCTGTCGGGCGAACTCGCCGCCCAGCGCATCACCGACGCCGAACTGGCCGAAATCCAGGCCCTGCACTTCGAGATGATGGCCGCCTACACCCGTTCCGATCTCTCCGGTTACTACCGGCTCAACGCCCTGATCCACAGCGCCATCAATGCCGCCGCGAAAAACCCGGTGCTCACCACCACCTATACCCAGGTCAATGCGCGATTGCAGGCGCTGCGCTTTCGCTCCAACCAGGACGGTGAAAAATGGAAGAACGCGATGCGAGAGCACGGAGCCATGGTGGACGCGCTGCTTGCGCACGATGCCGTGGCCATGCGCACCGTGCTGGTCGCGCACCTGAACAACAAGCGCGACGTGGTGATGGAGCAGTTGCGCGCGGGCATGCGCAGCGCTTCGGCCTGAACCCCCATTCGGAGCAAAAGCCCGCATGAATGCCCCCCCGCCGCTCGAAATCACCCGCAAGACCGCTGCCCAGGCTTACGAGCAGGCCGCCCGCGTCGGCAACGAAGTCGCGGGCCGGCTGGCCGCCCGGCTGACCACCGAAACCGGTGGCGAAGTGCTGTTCACCCCGGCCGACCGGGGCCGCTACGCAACCGATGCGTCGATTTACCAGCAGATGCCCGTCGGCGTTTTCGTGCCTCGCGCCAGTGCCGACGTCGCCCTGGCCATCGACATCTGCCGCGACCTCGGCGTGCCCATCGTGCCGCGCGGTGCCGGCACCAGCCAATGTGGGCAGACGGTAGGCGCCGGGCTGGTCATCGACCACACCCCCTACCTGCGCAACATCCTGGCGATGGACGCCGCCGCCCGTACCGCCACGGTGGAGCCCGGCATCGTGCTCGATCATCTGAACGCGGCGCTCCGAAAAAACGGCCTGTGGTACCCGGTGGACGTGTCCACCAGCGCGCAGGCCACGCTCGGTGGCATGGCCGGCAACAACTCGTGTGGCAGCCGCAGCATCGCCTACGGCAACATGGTCCACAACGTTGCAGGCGCGCAGGCCTGGCTGTCCGATGGCAGCCTGCTGGACTTTGGACGCTATGAAATTGCGAGTGGGAAAGCGCGGGAAATCGGGGGCTATGTGCAGATTTTGTCTGAAAATCTGCGCCCCGAGATCGAGCAGCACTGGCCCAGGGTATTGCGACGGGTGGTCGGCTACAACCTCGACATCTTCCACCACCAGAGCGAAAAACCCTACACCTCCGACGGCTCGGTCAACCTCGCCCATTTGCTGGTGGGCAGCGAGGGCACCCTGGCGTTGACCCGGTCGCTCACGCTGCGCCTGAGCGAACTGCCCCGGGCCAAGGTGCTGGGGGTGGTGAACTTCCCCACGTTCTACAAGGCCATGGATTCGGCGCAGCACATCGCCCGGCTGGGCAATGGCACCTTGACCGCGGTCGAGCTGGTGGACCGCACCATGCTCGACCTGGCGCTGGGCAACCCGGCCTTTGCGCCCACCGTCCGCACCGCGCTGACCGGCGAGCCGCAGGCCATTCTGCTGGTGGAGTTCTCTGGCCCGGACAAGGTGGCCCTGCTGCACAGGCTGCGCGAACTGGTGGAGTTGATGGGCGAACTCGGCCTGCCCGGCAGCGTGGTCGAAATGGTGGAAGACACCCCGCAAAAAGCCCTTTGGGAGGTGCGCAAGGCCGGCCTCAACATCATGATGAGCCTCAAGGGCGATGGCAAGCCGGTGAGCTTCATCGAAGATTGTGCCGTGCCGCTGGAGCACCTGGCCGAGTACACCGATGCGCTTACGCAGGTATTTCGGCGCCATGGCAGCCGCGGCACCTGGTATGCCCATGCGTCGGTGGGCACCCTGCACGTGCGCCCCATCCTGGACATGCGCCAGGGTGGACCGAATGGGGGGGCGGCCAGGATGCGCGCGATTGCCGAAGAGGCCAGCGAACTCGTTCGCAAATTCAAAGGGGCCTACAGCGGCGAACATGGCGACGGCCTGTGCCGCGGCGAATGGATCGAATGGCAGTTCGGCCCGAAGATCCAACAGGCTTTTGCGCAGATCAAGCAGCACATGGACCCGTTGGGACTGTTCTGCCCCCAGCGCATCGTCAACCCGCCCAAGATGGACGATGCGTCGCTGATGCGCTTCCCACCGAGCTACAAGGTCATTCCCCTCCAGCCGGTGCTCGACTGGTCGGCCTGGAATGTGCAAAACAACCCGGTGACCGAAGAAACCACCGCCCCCGGCACCGGCGGGGACCCCGCACAGGGCTTTGCCAAGGCCGTCGAGATGTGCAACAACAACGGCCATTGCCGCAAGTTCGACGCCGGCACCATGTGCCCGAGCTACCGCGTCACACGCGACGAACAACATGTCACACGCGGAAGGGCCAACACGCTGCGGCTGGCGCTGTCCGGCCAGCTGGACGGCATGAACGCAGCCGACGCCTTCACCAGCGAGGCGGTGCGCGACACCATGGACCTGTGTGTCGGTTGCAAGGGCTGCCGACGCGACTGCCCCACCGGGGTCGACATGGCGCGCATGAAGGTGGAGTTCCTTCACCATTACGGCAAACGCCACGGCCGCTCGCTCAAGGACAGGCTGATTGCCACCCTGCCCGACTACGCCCATTGGGCCAGCCGCTTCGCGCCGATCCTGAACCTGCGCGACCGCATCCCCGGCCTGGCGCTGCTGAGCGAAAAGCTCCTGGGCCTGTCAGCCCGGCGCAGCCTGCCACGATGGAAGACACGAACCTTCTTCAACACCCCGCCCGCCAGCGCCTCGCGCGACGAGGTGCTGGCGGCCGCGAAGCCCGTGGTGCTGTTTGTGGACACCTTCAACGGCACGTTCGAGTCCGGCAACGCCCTGGCCGCTCTCCAGGTGCTGCAGGCCGCCGGCTACACCGTGCACGTGGCAGCCCGACAAGCGCCCGGCGGCGGCGCGCACCTGTGTTGCGGCCGCACCTACCTGGCCACCGGCTTGGTCGATCAGGCTCGGGCCAAGGCGGTCGAACTGATCGTGACCCTGCAGCCCTTCGCCACCCAAGGCATCGCCATCGTGGGGCTGGAGCCGTCGTGCCTGCTCACCCTGCGCGACGAAACACTGGCCATGGGCTTGGGCGACGCCGCCCGCACCGTGGCCGCCCATGCCCTGCTGTTCGAGGAATTCCTGGCGCGCGAAGACAAGGCGGGTCAACTCGATGCGTTGAAGACACGGTTGCAACCGGTGGGCCAACCGCTTCTGGTTCACGGCCACTGCCATCAGAAGGCCTTTGGGGCCATCAACCCGGTCATGGACGTGCTGCGCATGATTCCCGGTGCCCGGCCCGAGCTGATCGAAAGCAGTTGCTGCGGCATGGCCGGCAGCTTCGGCTACGAGGCGAGCCACCATGCGGTGTCCCTGCAAATGGCCGAATTGAGCCTGCTGCCGGCGGTGCGCAGCCGACCCGACGCCCTGGTGGTGGCCGATGGCACGAGCTGCCGGCACCAGATCCATGACGGCACCGGCCGCGAAGCCGTGCACGTGGCCCAGGTGCTGGCACAGCAATTGGTGTAACTGCCCGTGGCACGGGCGAGAAACCAGTTTCAGAACATTATTGGCACCAACCCCCCGTCAATCAATGATAGTTAGCTACCATAACAGTAGCAATCGGCAGCACCCGCGACCGCGGCGGCAGGACTCAGGTTGTCGCGCACCAGGGCGCCGTGTTGTGCACGAGGCCCATCCACAAGGCCCAGCCTGAGCTGGCGGCCAGCGCCAACCCTGCCAAACGGATGCCCCATTGGCCGGAGTCGGGGCCACGCAAACGCAGCCACAACCAGGGCCCGGCCATCATCGAAACGCTGGTGCCCAGCGCAAACAGCGCCATCACCGCCGCGCCATCGGCCACACGGCTCGTGAGCGCCGCCACCAGCAGCGCCGAATACAGCAGCCCGCAAGGCAAAAAGGCCCAAAGAGCGCCGATCACCAATGGGGTGCCCATGCCCAGCGTCCCGTTGCCACCACCCGGTGCCATCTGGCGCACCGCGGCCCACAGCCGCCTGGCGCCACCTTCGAGCCACACCGGCTGGCGGGCCTGCCACAACAG
>JBGSNW010000117.1:0-3596 GCA_041739435.1 Burkholderiaceae bacterium | reverse complement strand
GGCGTACTTCTCCACCGGCGACGAAATCCTGAGCCTGGGCGAACCGCCGCGCGAAGGTGCCGTGTACGACAGCAACCGTTACACCGTGTTCGGCCTGCTCACGCGGCTGGGCTGCGAGGTGCTCGACTTTGGCGTGGTGCGCGACGACCCGGCCTTGCTGGAAGCCGCCTTTGTGCGCGCCGCAGCGCAGGCCGACGCCATCATCACCAGCGGCGGCGTGAGCGTGGGCGAGGCCGATTTCACCAAGGCCATGATGAAAAAGCTCGGCGATGTGGCGTTCTGGCGCATCGCCATGCGGCCCGGCCGCCCCATGGCCGTGGGGCGCATTTCAACGGCAAAAAATGCCTCAAGCCCTCGTCAAATGGCGCAAGTTAGCAACCATTTTGATAGCAAACACCCTGCGACAGGCGGCAGCCGTTTCGCCGCCGGGCCGCCCCAAGGCGAAACAGCCCCCGAGGGGCTGAGTGCTGCGGCTTCGGCCCTGCCTGCGCAGGGACGGACAGCCCGAAGGGATGCTGACTCTGGCAGCGTCTCGTACAGCGAACCACACGGGGTGGGGGTCACCAGCGCCGTGCTGCAAGCCGACAACCTGCGCAAGGTCTACGCCATCCGCCGAGGGCTGTTCCGTGCGCCGGCCCAATTGCAGGCGGTGGGCGGTGTGTCGTTCACCCTGGAAGCAGGCCGGACGCTGGCCATCGTGGGTGAATCGGGCTGCGGAAAATCAACCCTGGCCCGCATGGTGGCGCTGATCGAGAAGCCCACCGAAGGCAGCTTGAGGCTCGACGGCACCGACGCCGTGAACCCGCCCGCCAGTGAGGCGCGACGGTTGCGGCAGGCGGTGCAGATGGTGTTCCAGAACCCGTTCGGTTCGCTCAATCCGCGCAAGAAGATCAGCGCGGTACTCGAGGCGCCGCTTGAAATCAGCACCTCCCTCGGGCGCGCCGAACGCGCCGAGCGCGCGCGCGAGATGCTTGCACAGGTCGGGTTGCGGCCCGAGCATGCGAATCGCTACCCGCACATGTTCTCGGGTGGCCAGCGCCAGCGCATTGCCATCGGGCGCGCACTCATGCTCAACCCCCGACTGTTGGTGGCCGACGAGCCGGTGTCGGCGCTGGACGTGTCCATCCAGGCCCAGGTGCTGAACCTGCTCGCCGATCTTCAGGCGCGCCTGGGGCTGGCTTATCTTTTCATCTCCCACGATCTGGCGGTGGTGCGCCACATTGCCCATGACGTGCTGGTCATGTACCTGGGCCACGTGATGGAGCAGGGGCCACGCGACAAGCTCTTTGCGCGCCCGCTGCACCCCTACACGCACGCCCTGCTGGCCTCCACGCCGGGGATGGGTGCGCGCACCACGCAGCGCATCGTGCTCGCGGGTGAATTGCCTTCTCCGTTGAATCCACCCAGCGGCTGCGTGTTTTCCAGCCGCTGTCCGCACGCCGTGGAGCGCTGCCGTGCCGAGCGTCCGCTGCCTCGCGTCATGGACGAGCGGCGGGTGGCCTGCCACTTCGCGGGCGAACTGCCAACGCCGGTTTCCAACGGATGAGCCGCGGCCGATAATGGTTTTCTGTCGAGTGTGTTTCCCATCCCTGAAGGAGTTTTCATGAAACGTCTTGCCCATCGCAAACACTTTGCCGTCGCCCTGCTGGCGCTGGCCGCTGCCGGCGTGTCCGCCAAGACCCTGGTGTACTGCTCGGAAGGCAGCCCCGAGAATTTCTATCCGGCCATCAACACCACCGGCACGTCGTTCGACGCCAACAGCCAGATATACAGTCGCATTGTCGAGTTCGAGCGCGGCACCACCAACGTGGTGCCCGGCCTGGCCGAGAAGTGGACCATTTCGCCCGACGGCCTGGTCTACACCTTCCATTTGCGCAAGGGCGTCAAGTGGCACAGCAACAAGAACTTCAAGCCTTCGCGCGACTTCAACGCCGACGACATGCTGTTCATGATCCAGCGCCAGTGGATCGACAACGACCCGTATTTCAAGGTCACCAGCCCCAACCACTCCTACTTCAACGACATGGGCATGCCCAAGCTGCTCAAGTCGGTGGACAAGGTGGACGAGTCCACCGTCAAGATCACGCTGAACCGCCCCGAGGCACCGTTCCTGGCCAACCTGGCGATGGAATACGCGGGCGTGCAGTCCAAGGAATACGCCATTGCCATGCTGCAGGCCGGCACGCCTGAAAAAATCGACCAGGAACCCATCGGCACGGGCCCGTTCTACCTGGTGCAGTACCAGAAGGACGCGGTGATCCGCTACAAGGCCTTCCCGCAGTATTGGCGCGGCAAGGCCAAGATCGACGACCTGATCTTCTCCATCACGCCGGATGCGTCCGTGCGCTGGGCCAAGCTGCAAAAAGGCGAATGCCATGTGATGCCGTACCCCAACCCGGCCGATCTGGACGCCATCCGCAAGGACCCCAACGTCAAGGTGCTCGAGCAAGCCGGCCTGAACGTCGGCTACCTGGCCTTCAACACCCAGAAAAAGCCGTTTGACGACGTGCGGGTGCGCAAGGCCATCAGCATGGCCATCGACAAGAAGGCCATCATCGACGGCGTGTACCTCTCCACCGGCGTGGCCGCCAAGAACCCCATCCCGCCGTCGATGTGGTCGTACAACGACGCGGTCAAGGACGATCCGTTTGATCCCGGAGCCGCCAAAAAGCTGCTGGCCCAGGCCGGTTTCCCCAATGGCCTGAACACCGACATCTGGGCCATGCCGGTGCAGCGCCCCTACAACCCCAACGCCCGGCGCATCGCCGAACTCATGCAGGCCGACCTGGCCAAGATCGGCGTGAAGGCCGAAATCAAGAGCTTCGAATGGGGCGAGTACCGCAAGCGCATGCAGGCCGGCGAGCACCAGATGGGCATGCTGGGCTGGACCGGCGACAACGGCGATCCGGACAACTTCCTGCACACCCTGCTGGGATGCGATTCGGCCAAGACCGGTGGCAGCAACGTCGCCAAGTTCTGCCACCAGCCCTATGAAGATCTGGTGCTCAAGGCGAAAACAATTTCCAAACAGTCCGACCGCGAGGCGCTGTACAAAAAGGCCCAGGTGATCTTCAAGGAGCAGGCACCCTGGTTCACCATTGCGCATGCGGTGCAGCTCAAACCCGTGCGCAAGGAAGTGGTGGACTTCAAACTCAGCCCGTTTGGCCGCCACACCTTCTACGGCGTGGACCTCAAGCCCTGACGCCCCCGCGGCCCGCCATGACCCGCACCGCCATCGTCAGCGCCATGCACGAAGAGCTGGCGGCCGTGCTGGCGCTGATGCCGGACGAACGCAAGGTGCAGGCGGCGGGGCGTGAATTCTGGCAAGGCCATCTGCATGGCCACGAGGTGGTGGCCGTGCTGTCGCGCATCGGCAAGGTGGCGGCGGCGACCACGGCCACCGTGCTGATCGAACGTTTTGGCGTGCAGCGCATTGTGTTCACCGGTGTGGCGGGCGGCCTGGCGCCGGGTGTGAACGTGGGCGACGTGGTCGTGGCCGACCACTTCCTGCAGCACGACCTGGACGTCTCGCCGCTGTTTCCCAAGTACGAAGCGCCGGGCTACGGCGTCGCGCGTTTTGCGGCCAACGCGGCCTG
>JBGSNW010000031.1:0-1849 GCA_041739435.1 Burkholderiaceae bacterium | reverse complement strand
ATCTTCGGCATCACGGCGCCGGTGCTGTTCGGGAGCCTGCACGTGACGCCCATCGTTGCCCGGTACCTGCAGCGCTACCCGGCGGTGGACGCGGCCTGCCTGTTTCTGGACCGCGTGGTGAACCTGGTTGACGAAGGGGTGGACGTGGCCATCCGCATCGCCCCCTTGCCGGACTCGACCCTGCAGGCCACCCGCGTGGGCCAGGTGCGCCGCGTCATCTGCGCCTCGCCGGACTACCTGCGCCAGCACGGAACCCCGCAACACCCCGACGACCTCCCCCGCCACACCATCGTCAGCGCCAACAGCACCACCACCACCCCACAATGGGACCTGCAGCAAGCCGGCACACCCCGGCCCGTGCGCCTGAAAGCCCGCATGACCACCACCACCAACGATTCGGCCATCTCGGCGGCCATCGAAGGGCTGGGGCTGACGCGGTTGTTGTCGTACCAGGTGGCCGAACACCTGCGCACCGGGCGCCTGCTGGCCGTGCTGGAACCCTTTGAACCCCCGCCATGGCCAATCCATGTGGTGCACCGGGAAGGGCGGCAGGCACGCCAGCGGGTGCGCGCCTTCATCGACATGGCGATCGACCAGCTCCAGAACGACCCCCGGCTGCACCCCTAAGCCCGGACACCCCGGGCCGTGTGACCCAACAGGTTTTCGGCAAACACCCTGCGCCCCGCACCCGGACCCTGCCACCGGACACAAACGGCGCCCACCGGGCAATAGCGTCTATCCATCAGTTAGCCAAACTCAATTGGTCATTTCAATTGATAAACCCTACCATTCTTTCTGTTCCGATTGATTTTGTCTATTTACAGGAGTTCACCATGACCCAGCCCACCCGCCCCGAGATCAGGACCCTCGCCAACCTCGAAGCCGCTTTTGCCGGCGAGTCGATGGCCCACATCAAATACCGCTATTTCGCCAAACTGGCCCGCGAGATGGGCGACGAGGAAACGGCCCGCACCTTCGAGGAAACCGCCGACCAGGAAGTCATGCACGCCTTTGGCCACCTCGACCTGCTCTACCCCAAGGCCAGCATGACCCCGGCCAAGGCGCTGCAGATCGCCATCGACGGCGAAACCTATGAATACACCGAGATGTACCCCGGCTTTCGCAAGACCGCCGAAGCCGAGGGCCAGGCCGCCGCAGTGGCCGAGATGGACGAACAGATTGAAGAAAGCAAGGTTCACGCGGCGCAGTTCAGGGCCACGCTGGAAAAGGCGCAGAAGCGCTTTGCCGCACTGGCCAGGGTGGAAGAGCGGCACGCCCACCATTACCAGGCCCGGCTGGACAAGGTGAAGGCGACCGCCTGAGCTGGGCTTCAACCCTGTATTTGATACATTAAACATAGCAAACTATCGCCATTTGACGGGGGCTCAGCCCCTATTTGACTCAAAAATCGAAGGAAATCCCATGAAAACCTATCTCTGCATCGTTTGCGGCTTTGTGTACGACGAAGCCACCGGCCGCCCCGAAGACGGCATTGCCCCCGGCACACCCTGGGCCGACGTGCCCGAGACCTGGGCCTGCCCGGATTGCGGCGTGGCCAAGGCCGACTTCGAAGTCGTCGAGATCTGAGCGCCATGGCGTCGCCGCTCATCGTCATTGGCGCGGGCCTGGCTGGCTGGACGGCGGTGCGCGAACTGCGCAAGCGCGACGCCGACACATCCATCGTCATGCTCACCGCCGACGGGGGCGACTTTTACGCCAAGCCCTCGCTGTCCAACGCGTTCGCGCAACAAAAAGCCCCCGCGCAGCTGGTCACCACCCCGGCCGCGCGGATGGCGCAGACGCTCGGCGTCACGCTGCTGCCCCACACCACGGTGCTGGGCATCAACAC
>JBGSNW010000515.1:0-1987 GCA_041739435.1 Burkholderiaceae bacterium | reverse complement strand
CCTGCAGGCGGCGCGCGAGCGCCTCGCCCTCGTTGAGCACGGGCATGACGATGCGCAGGCGCACGTGGGGGCGCCCGCCTGGGGTTTGTGTTGACAACAGCGGTGTCAGCCCTGGAGCAGGGGGTCGAGCTGGCCTGCGCGGTCGAGGGCGGAGATGTCGTCAAACCCGCCCAGGTGACGCTCGCCGATGAAGATCTGCGGCACGGTACGGCGGCCACTGCGCTGCATCATGGTCTGGCGCAGTTCCGGGGCGTCATCGACATTGATTTTTTCCAGCTCCGTGACGCCTTTTCTCAGCAGCAAGCGCTCGGCCGCCTGACAAAATCCGCACCAGGGCGCGCTGTACATCGTGACTTTGACCATGAAAATTCCTTTGAACGTTGATCCGGTGCGGCGACCTGAGGCCCAAGCGTCTGCTTGCCGACTGCAGGCCGGTTTCGGTCCTCAAATGGTACGCAAAGTCGCGGGTTCAAGCACGCCCGTGTTCCAAGCTCCCGGTCTTCGGTCTGGCAACTTACAACAAAGGGCTTAGCGCGACCCCGGGGCAGACGCAGAGTGTCGAAATGGGGACAACCAGTATGGAGCCGGGCGCGACGCGCCCCTATGATGCATCCTTGCATCAGCGCCCCAACCGCTGCCGAGTCCCCCCATCTTTCCTGGAGAAACCACCATGACCCAAACCGCCCTTGTCCCCCGCCAACCCGTCCCCGCGCTCGACGTGGCCCTGACCACCGGTGGCCGCTTCGTTCTGGGCGCCACGCCCGGCCAGAACTTCGACATGATCGTTTTCTATCGCGGCCTGCACTGCCCGATCTGCGCCAAGTACCTGATGGAGCTGGAGCGCCTGGAGCCCGAGTTCCGCCAGCGTGGCGTGCAAGTGGTGGCCATCAGTTCCGACGACGCCGACCGTGGCCGTCAGATGGCCGAGAAGGTCAAGGCCAGCGGCGTGCAGTTCGGCTACGGCCTGAGCCTGAAGGTCGCCCGCCAGTGGGGTCTGTACATCAGCCCGTCCATCGGCAAGACTTCCACCGGCCTTGAAGAACCCGCCCTGTTCGCCGAACCCGGCGTATTCCTGGTGCGCCCCGACGGCACGCTGTATTACGGCTCGACCCAGACCATGCCCTTTGCACGGCCCCAGTTCCAGGACCTGGTGCCCGCCATCGACTACGCCGTCGGCAAGAACTACCCGGCACGCGGCGAATACACCGGCGAGGTCTGATCACCCATGGCGTACTTCCCATCACTGCCCGACGATGCGGGCGTGCGCCATATCGTCACCCTGAACCCGGCCGCCGGCCGGGCGCTGGTGGAGTTCCACACCGCGGCCTTGCGCAATGCCTCGCAGCTCAGCCCGCGCGACAAGGAGCTGATTGCCGCCTACGTCTCCGGCCTGAATGCATGCCAGTACTGCTATGGCGTGCATTCCGAAACCGCCAAGGCGTTCGGCGTCGAGGAAAACCTGCTCGAACAACTCCTGAACGACTTCGACAACGCCCCGGTGGAGCCGCGCCTCAAACCGGTGCTGGCCTATGCCCGCAAGCTCACCCTGGAGCCGTCCAGGATGACCCAGCGCGACGCCAACGCGGTATTTTCCGCAGGCTGGGGTGAAGCCGAGCTGCACGACGCGGTGCTCACCATCTGCCTGTTCAACTTCATGAACCGCCTGCTCGAAGGCCACGGCGTCAAAGGCAATGCCGAGATTTTTGCCACCCGCGGACAGGCGCTGCGCGACGACGGTTACGCGCCGCTGCTGAAGATTTTTGAACCGAAAGGCGCCGCATGAACATCTCCGACATCAAGGCCATCGCGTTCGACACCGGCGGCACGGTGCTCGACTGGCATTCGGGCATCTGCCGCGCGCTGCAGGCTGCAGGCGAACGCCGCGGCCTCCAGGCCGACTGGCACGCCGTCACCAACGACTACCGGCGCCGCGCCATGAAAGGCATCGTCGGACAGATTCGCCCCCCCTTCAACATGGACGACGTGC
>JBGSNW010000506.1:0-5562 GCA_041739435.1 Burkholderiaceae bacterium | reverse complement strand
GTAGTCGGGCTTCCAGCCGCGCGCGCCCAGTTGCGCCATGGCCTGGGCCTCCAGTGCGGGAAGTTGGGTGGCAAGGTTGACCCCGGCGGCCAGGGCCTGCTGCGCCAGTTGGCGCAGCGCCAGCGACAGTTGAACCGCTTCCTGCCGCTCGGCGGGTGACAGATAGCCGTTGCGCGAACTCAGGGCCAGGCCATCGGTGGCGCGCCGGGTTTCGCCCGCCACGATCTCGATGGGCAGCGCAAACTGGCGCACCATGTGGCGGATCACCATGAGCTGCTGGTAGTCCTTCTTGCCGAACACCGCCACGCCGGCGGGCCGCGTGCCAAAAACGCACTGAAACAACTTCATCACCACGGTGCTCACCCCGACAAAAAAGCCAGGCCGAAACTCGCCCTCCAGCAGATCGGCCAGCGACGGGTCGGGCTGGATCTTGCAGGTTTGCGGCTCGGGATACAGCGCTTTTTCATCGGGCGCGAACAGCACCTGGCAACCGGCGGCCTGCAACTGGTCGCAGTCGCTTTGCCAGGTGCGCGGGTAGGTGTCGAAATCTTCGTGGGGCAGAAATTGCAGCCGGTTGACAAAAATGCTGGCCACCGTCACGTCGCCCAGCGCACGGGCCTGCGTGACCAGCGCGATGTGGCCGTCGTGCAGGTTGCCCATGGTCGGCACAAAGGCCGGCTGGCGAAAGGGCGCCAGGGTCTGGCGAAGTGCATCGATGGTGTGGACGATTTTCATGCGGTGCGTCAATCGGACGTGATGGCCAGGGCGTTGTGGCTAATTTACAAGGAAAATTGGCCTCCAGCCCCCGTCAAATGGCAATAGTCAGCTATCTCTAAAGTAGCAATTTGGGGGCGGCCCAGCGAGCGGGGTCGCCGTGGCGTCAGCCCATATCGTAGTCAATCGTGATCGGCGCGTGGTCGCTGAACCGCTCGTCCTTGTAGATCGACTCGCGCCGCGCAAAGGCCGCCAGGGCGGGGGTGGCCAGGTGGTAGTCCAGCCGCCACCCCACGTTGTTGGCCCAGGCCTGGCCGCGGTTGCTCCACCAGGTGTAGGCGGCGTCGGTGGCGTCGGGTTGCAGGCGGCGGTACACGTCCACCAGGCCGGCATCGTCCAGCAGTTGGGTCATCCAGGCACGTTCTTCGGGCAGGAAGCCGCTGTTTTTCTGGTTGCTGCGCCAGTTTTTCAGGTCGATCTGCCGGTGGGCGATGTTCACGTCGCCGCACAGGATGAAATCACGCTGGCCTTTGAGCGCCAGCAGGTGCGGGTAGAAGTCGGCGAGAAAGCGGAACTTGGCCTCCTGTCGCTCGGGGCCGGACGAGCCGCTGGGGAAGTAGGCGCTGATGATCGAGAGTTTTTGGGCGGGCGTGTCAAACCGGAGCTCGACGTACCGGCCCTCGGCGTCGAATTCCGGCGAACCAAACCCGACGATCACGTCGCTGGGCTGGTGCCGCGTGTACACCGCCACGCCCGAGTAACCCTTTTTCTCGGCGAAGTGGAAATGGCCCGACAACCCGGCCAGGTTCTCGAAGCGGCCGCGCACGTCGTCGGCCTGGGCCTTGACCTCCTGCACACAAATACAATCGGGCTGGTGCCGGGCCAACCACGCTTCCACGCCTTTGGACGTGGCGGAGCGGATGCCGTTGAGGTTGAGGCTGGTCAGTCTGAACAAGGGATTCCCCATGGTGAAAAGTGAAGCGCAGACCGGCGGGCAGGACCGGCTGGCGCAGGATTTTGTGCAATTCTCCGTCGAATCGGGCGTGCTGCGCTTTGGCGAGTTCAAAACCAAGGCGGGCCGCCTGAGCCCGTATTTCTTCAACGCCGGGCTGTTTGACGACGGCGCCAAGCTCGGGCGGCTCGCGCAATTTTATGCACGGGCCCTGTTGGCCAGCGGCATCGAGTTCGACATGATCTTCGGCCCCGCCTACAAGGGCATTCCACTGGGAGCGGCGGTGGCCATCGAGCTGGCGCGGCTGGGCCGCAACGTGCCGTTTGCCTACAACCGCAAGGAAGCCAAGGACCATGGCGAAGGTGGCACGCTGGTGGGCGCACCGCTCCGGGGCCGGGTGCTGATTGTGGACGACGTGATGTCCGCCGGCACGGCCGCGCGCGAGTCCATTGCCCTCATCCAGGCGGCCGGGGCGACGCCGCACGCGGTCGCGATCGCACTGGACCGGCAGGAAAAAGCCACCGAAAACGGCGCCGATGTCGAATGGAGCGCGGTGCAATACGTCAGCCGCCAGCTCGGCTTGCAGGTTTGTGCGATTGCCAGACTCTCCGATTTGTTGCAGTATCTTTCAGGGCATCACAGTGCCGGGCTTGAAGCGCATCACGCGCGGGTTCTGGCGTATCGGGAGCGCTACGGCGTCGAGTAGAGGGACAACCACAGTGCAGTTCAGAACATCCGTGATCGGGTTCGCAGGCGGTTTCCTGATGATCTGGGGGTCTGGCGTGTCGGCCCAGACCATTTACACCTGCGTGGACGGCAAGGGTCACAAACGCACCTCCGACCGGCCGATCGCCGAATGCCTGGACCGCGAGCAGTACGAACTCAACCCCAGTGGCACGGTGCGCCGCACCATCGGCCCCAACATGACCGCCTCTGAACGTGCTGCCGCCGAGGCCAAGGAGCGGGAAATTGCCGAAGAGCGTGCCCGCGTGGCCGAAGAAAAACGGCGTGAGCGCGCCCTGCTGGTCCGCTATCCCAACAAGGGCGTTCATGACGCCGAGCGCGCCGAGGCGCTGGGCCAGGTCGACGAAGTCATCCGTGCGGCCAACAAACGGGTGGTGGAGTTGGCCACTCAGCGCGAAAGCCTGAACACCGAGTTCGAGTTTTACAAGAAAAACCCGTCACGCGCCCCGGCCAGTCTGAAGCGCCAGGCCGAGGACATCGAGCACAGCACCGGCGTGCAAAAACGCTTCATTGCCGAGCAAGAGGGCGAGAAAAAACGCATCAATGCGCGCTTTGACGAGGATCTGGCGACACTTCGCAAGCTGTGGGCCTTGCGCGCCGCGCCCACCGGGGTGGCCGCACCGCCCAGCCGCTGAAAAGCGGGAAGCGTGGCCGCGCAAGGGGTCAGCCCAGCCGCGATTTCAGCAGTTCATTCACCTGGGCCGGATTGGCCTTGCCCTTGCTGGCCTTCATGACCTGGCCGACCAGCGCGTTGAACGCCTTGTCCTTGCCGGCGCGGTACTGCGCCACGTTGTCGGCGTTGGCGGCGATCACGTCGTCCACGATTTTTTCCAGCGCGCCGCTGTCGTTCATCTGCTTGAGGCCCTTGGCTTCGATCAGCGCGTCGACATCCCGGCCTTCGCCGGTCCACAGGGCGTCGAACACCTGGCGCGCGGCGTTGTTGGAGACGGTGCCGTCGGCAATGCGGGCGACCAGGGCTGCCAGCTGCGACGGGCTGACGGGCGACTGCGCAATGTCCGTCTCGCCGACGTTGAGCCGTCGTGACACCTCGCCCATGATCCAGTTGCTGGCCAGCTTGGGTTGTGCGCAGGCCCTGGCCGTGGCTTCGAAGTACGCCGCCATGGCCTTGCTCTGGGTGAGCGTGGTGGCGTCGTATTCGGGCAGCCCGTAGTCGGCCACAAAACGGGTGGCCATCACGCGTGGCAACTCGGCCATTTCGGCGCGCACGCGCGCCACCCACTCGGGTGCGATCACCAGCGGCGGCAGATCGGGGTCGGGGAAATAGCGGTAATCCGCGGCGTCTTCCTTGGTGCGCATGGCGCGGGTTTCGCCGGTGTCGGGGTCGAACAGCACGGTGGCCTGCTGGATGGCGTGGCCGTCCTCAAGCTGCTCGATCTGCCAGCGCACTTCAAAGTCGATGGCCTGCTGCATGAACTTGAAGCTGTTCAGGTTCTTGATCTCTCGTCGCGTGCCCAGCGGGGCGCCGGGCACGCGCACCGACACGTTGGCGTCACAGCGGAACGAGCCCTCCTGCATGTTGCCGTCGCAGATGCCGATCCAGGTGACGATCTTGTGCAGCTCTTTGGCATAGGCCACGGCCTCGGCTGACGAGCGCATGTCGGGCTCGGTCACGATTTCCAGCAGCGGCGTGCCGGCGCGGTTGAGGTCAATGCCCGACTGCCCGACAAAATCCTCGTGCAGCGACTTGCCCGCGTCTTCCTCCAGGTGGGCGCGCACCAGGCGCACGGACTTTTTCTCCCGCACTGCGTCCGCGCCCTTTCCGGGTTCCAGGAAGAACTCGACCACGCCGCCCTGCACCACGGGAATCTCGTACTGGCTGATCTGGTAGCCCTTGGGCAGGTCGGGGTAGAAGTAGTTCTTGCGCGCGAAGATGCTGCGCGGCGCAATGTGCGCGTTGACCGCCAGACCGAATTCGATGGCGCGCTCGACCGCGCCCCTGTTCATCACCGGCAGGGTGCCGGGCAGCGCCAGGTCCACGGCGCAGGCCTGGGTGTTGGGCTCGGCGCCGAACGCCGTGGGCGCGCGGCTGAAGATCTTGCTTTGCGTGGAAAGCTGGGCGTGTGTCTCGAAGCCAATGATGACTTCGTAGCCGCGCACCAGCGGGCCGGTCGGCCGACCGGCCTGCATCTGCTCAAACGGGTTCACGGTCTCGTTCATCTCAAAAGCCCTTCGGTGCGCGCTGGTGCCAGTCGGTGGCCTGCTGGAAACGGTGCGCTGCGTTCAGCAGCCGGCTTTCCGAAAAATAGCTGCCGATCAGTTGCAGCCCCACGGGAATGCCACCCTCGCCAAAGCCCGCGGGCACGCTCATGCCGGGCAGGCCGGCCAGCGACGCCGGCAGGGTGAAGATGTCGGCCAGGTAATCGGCCAGCGGGTCGTTGCCGTGTTGCCCCAGCTTCCACGCCACCGTGGGCGCCACCGGGCCGGCGATCAGGTCGCACTGCTCGAAGGCCTGCTGGAAATCGTCGGCAATCATGCGGCGGATTTTCTGCGCCTGCAGGTAGTAGGCGTCGTAATAGCCGTGGCTCAGCACGTAGGTGCCGATCATGATGCGGCGCTTGACCTCGTCGCCGAAACCTTGTGCGCGGGTCTTCTTGTACATGTCGAGCAGGTCGGTGTACTGGGCGGCGCGGTGGCCGAACTTCACGCCGTCAAAACGGCTGAGGTTGGAACTGGCCTCGGCCGGCGCGATGATGTAGTACACGGGGATCGACAGTTCGGTGCGCGGCAGGGAGATGTCAACGCGCCTGGCGCCGAGTTTTTCGTATTCCTGGAGGGCGGCTTCGATCGCGGCGCGCACATCGGTGGCCAGGCCTTCGCCAAAAAACTCCCGGGGAACGCCGATACGCAAGCCGTCCAGGGGGGCGGTCAGCGATTGCGTGAAGTCTTCGGCCGGCACATCGAGCGAAGTCGAGTCGCGGTCGGGGTCGGGGCCACACATGGCCGACAACAGCAGCGCGCAGTCTTCGGCGCTGCGGGCCATCGGGCCAGCCTGGTCGAGACTGGAGGCGAACGCGATCATGCCGTAGCGCGAGGCGCGGCCGTAGGTGGGCTTGATGCCCGTGATGCCACAAAAACTGGCGGGTTGGCGGATCGAGCCGCCGGTGTCGGTGCCGGTGGCGGCGGGTGTCAGC
>JBGSNW010000471.1:0-4583 GCA_041739435.1 Burkholderiaceae bacterium | reverse complement strand
CCTCTGGCGCTGAATCCGGCGGCCTACCGTACAGCGACCCCACGAAGTGAGGGAGCGTGGGGCCACAGAGCGCCGCGCCGGGCCGCCCCAAGCAAGCTCAGCCCCGTGGGGGGCGCTGAAAATGTGCAGCCGGCTGACCCTGTTCGACCTCGACCACACCCTGCTGGCGGGCGACAGCGACGTGCTCTGGTGCGATTTCCTCATGGACCAGGGCGTGCTGGACCGCGCCACCTTCGCGCCGCGCAACGCCGACATGGCGGCGCGCTACCAGGCCGCAACCGTGGGCGTGCAGGAGTTTGCCGATTTTTATGTCGGCACCCTGGCCGGGCGCACGCCCCTGCAATGGGAGCCGCTGCGCCAGGCTTTTGTGGTGACCCACATCGCGCCGCGCATCGGCCCGGCGGCAAGGGCGCTGGTGGCACGACACCTCGACGCGGGCGAACTCGTTGTGCTGACCACCGCCACCAACCGGTTCATCACCGAACTGACCGCGCAGCACCTGGGCATCACGCACCTGATTGCCACCGAGGTGGAGGTGGAGGGCGGCGTCTTCACCGGCCGGACCCAGGGCACGCTCAACATGCGCGAAGGCAAGGTGGCGCGGCTGCAGGCGTGGCTGGCGGCGCGTGGCACCACGCTGCCGCAGTTCACGAGCACCGCCTACAGCGACTCCGTCAACGACCTGCCCTTGCTGCAGGCGGTGGATTGCGCGGTGGCGGTGAACGCAGATCCGCGTCTGCGCGAGGCTGCGGTGCAACGCGGATGGAAAAGCATCAATTTTGAATGAAAATGGCCTTTAGCCCCCGTCAAATGGCGATAGTTTGCTATCTTTTATGTGGTGAAAAAAGGCTCTCGACTCAGCCCAGGTGTTTGCCCACAATGCCCGCCAGCTCGAACATCGTGACTTGCGGCTTGCCAAACACCGGCAGCAACCTGGCGTCGGCGTTGATGGCGCGCTTGTTGGTGGCGTCCTGCAGGCTGTTGGCCTTGATGTAGTCCCACAGCTTCTTGATGACCGCCGTGCGGGCCACGGGCTCGGCACCGATCACGGCCGCCAACGCCGCGCTGGGCGTGAGGCCGGTGCCGGGCGTGGTCTTGCGTGGCGCTTTCGGGGTTTTGGCGGCCGCGGTCTTGGGGGCGGTTGTTTTCCTGGCGGCGGTCTTCGCACCCGCTTTTTTCACCGGGGCGTTCTTGCCCGCGGCACCGGTGGCCGTCTTGCGGGGTGGGAACTTGGACGCGCGCGGCTCGAACTCAAAGCTCACCTTGCCCTCGTCCTTGTTCCAGGCCAGGAAGGCCTTGAACGGGCGGCGCGTGCGCATGCTCACGAACTTGTCGAGCAGGTCGGTCTTGCCGGTTTCCAGCAGCTTGGTGATCTGCTCGTGCGACACCGGCTGCTGCAGGATGATCTTGCCGCTCTTGAAGTCGCAGCTGGGCGTGGGCTGGGCGTGTGTAGGCACGGATTTTTCGCAGACGTAGTTGCTGCCGTGCTCGCGTACCGGGGCGCCGCATTTGGGGCAGGTGCCCAGCGACGGGCTGGCGGCAAAGTCGATGATCTCGCCGGACTCTTCGGCCTTGCGGTCGTCGCCAAAGTCAAATTCCAGCTTCCAGTTCTTGTCTTCCTCGCTGAACTTGAGCGCCAGCTCGGCGGTGAACGGCCAGCCCGCCTTGGAGCGGAAACCTTCCAGCGGGCCGATCTTCTTGTCGGCCAGAAACTGCTCGACTTCGGCGGGCTCGAAGGTGCGCCCGGCGGGTGATTTGCCGAACGAAAAACCGCAGCCTTCGCCCGCGCCGTCCTTGCCCACGCAGCCGTAGCGCCGGTAGTTTTCCCGGACCACGCCGCCGCAGTTGGGGCAGGGGGCCTTGAGGGTGGCGTAGTCGCCGGGGATGGTGTCGCGGTCGTATTCCTTGGCCTTCTTGACCATGCGCTCGGTCATGGCCGCAATCTCGCCCATGAAAGACTCGCGGCTGAGCTTGCCGTGCTCCATCTGCGCGAGCTTGTATTCCCATTCGCCGGTGAGTTCGGCCTTGGACAGCTCTTCGACCCCCAGCCCGCGCAGCAGCGTCATGAGCTGGAACGACTTGGCGGTGGGGATCAGCTCGCGGCCCTCGCGCAGCATGTATTTTTCGGCGATCAGGCCTTCGATGATCGACGAGCGCGTGGCCGGCGTGCCCAGGCCTTTTTCCTGCATGGCTTCGCGGTGCTCGTCGTCCTCGACCGTCTTGCCCGCGCCTTCCATGGCGCCCAGCAGCGTGGCTTCCGAATAACGCGCGGGGGGGCGGGTCTTGAGCGCCTTGGGCTCCACGGCGTCGGCGCGCACCTTTTCGCCAGGCTTCACGGCCACCAGGGTCTTGCTGTTTTCGTCGTCCTCGTCGAGCACCTCCTTGCCGTAGATCGCCAGCCAGCCGGGCTTGACCAGCACCTTGCCCTCGGTCTTGAAGCTGTGGTTCACGGCCGTGGTGACGCGGGTGGTGACCAGGTATTCGGCCGACGGGAAAAACACCGCCATGAAGCGGCGCACCACCAGGTCGTACAGCTTTTGTTCGGCATCCGACAGGCCGCTGGGCGCCTGCAGCGTCGGGATGATGGCAAAGTGGTCGCTGACCTTGGCGTTGTCAAAAACGCGCTTGCTCGGTTTGACGTAGCCGTCCTTGAGCGCCAGCTTCGCATGCGGCGCCAGGTGCTGGAGGCCGCTGTCGGCCAACATGCCGAAGGTGTCCTTCACCACCGGCAGGTAGTCCTCGGGCAGGGCGCGCGAGTCGGTCCGCGGGTAGGTCAGCGCCTTGTGGCGTTCGTACAGGCTTTGCGCGATCGACAAGGTGGTCTTGGCCGAAAAGCCGAAGCGGCCGTTGGCCTCGCGCTGCAGGGAGGTCAGGTCGAACAGCAGCGGTGAAGCCTGCGTGGTGGGCCTGGATTCGTCGGCGACGCTGGCGGTCTGGTGGCGCACCGCTTCGGCCACGGCCTGCGCCTCGCGCTCGGTCCAGACGCGGTCGGCCTTGAGTTCGACGTCCTCGGATTTTTTCCATTTCGGGTCGAACCACTTGCCGGTGTAGGGGCCGGCCTCGGCCTGGAACGTGGCGTGGATTTCCCAGTAGTTGCGCGAGATGAACTTGCGGATCTGCTCCTCGCGCTCCACCACCACCGACAGCGTGGGCGTCTGCACCCGGCCCACGGTGGTCAGAAAGAACCCGCCGTCGCGCGAGTTGAAGGCCGTCATGGCGCGGGTGCCGTTGATGCCGACCAGCCAGTCGGCCTCGGAGCGGCAGCGCGCCGCGTTGGCCAGCGGCAGCATCTGCTGGTCGGTGCGCAGGTGCTCGAAGCCGTCACGGATGGCCTGCGGCGTCATCGACTGCAGCCACAGGCGCTTGACCGGGTGCTTGACCTTGGAATACTGCTGGATCAGCCGGAAGATGAGTTCACCCTCGCGGCCCGCGTCACAGGCGTTGATCAGGTCGCCCACGTCCTTGCGCTTGGCCAGGCGCACCACCGCGGCCAGGCGCGATTTGGTCTTGTCGATGGGCTTGAGGTCAAAGTGCGGCGGAATCACCGGCAGGTTGGCAAAACTCCATTTGCCGCGCTTGACGTCAAATTCTTCCGGCGCCTGGATTTCGACCAGATGGCCCACCGCGCTGGTGACGATGTACTTTTCGTTTTCGAAATGATCGTCGTGTTTTTCAAATTTGCCCGCCGCGGGCGTGAGTGCGCGGACGATGTCCTGCGCGACCGATGGTTTCTCGGCAATGACCAGTGTCTTGTTCATAAATGCTTCGACTTCTATGTTGCGTCAAGGGCGCGGCGGCCCGCACCGGACCCGGCCCCGCCATGACGCTTCTACAATTGGCAACTCCCTCGCGCGTGCGCGTGTGCACGTGCGCGTACACAGTCAACTTACCAGAATTTTGCCCATGCCCAAAAAAGCCCCACAGAAACCCGGTTCCGCCGCGCGCCGCATCCAGACCCGGCGTTCCGGCGTGCATGGCAAAGGCGTGTTCGCGGTGCAGGACATTGCCGAGGGTGAAACCATCATCGAATACGTGGGCGAAGTCATCACCTGGAAAGCCGCCCAGGACCGCCATCCGCACGACCCGAACGACCCGAACCACACCTTTTATTTCCACGTGGACGAAAAACACGTGATCGACGCCAAATACGGCGGCAACTCGTCCCGCTGGATCAACCACTCGTGTGACCCCAACTGCGAGGCCGACGAGGACGAAGGGCGCGTTTTCATCAAGGCGCTGCGCAACATCCGCGCCGGCGAAGAACTCAACTACGACTACGGCCTGATCATCGACGAGCGCTACACCCCCAAGCTCAAGGCCGAGTATCCGTGCTGGTGCGGTGCCAAAAAATGTCGCGGCACGCTGCTGGCCCCCAAGCGAAGATAAGTGAAACTCTGCGCGAGAAACCCCTGCGGCACGGGGCGGCGGTCCGGGCCGCCGCGCTTCACGCTGTTCAGGCCTGCGCGGGCAGGCTTGGCACCGCGGAGGCTGAAATGACTCGCTGGCCCGCCGAGGCCATCTGGCAGGCCGTGTATCCGCTGCTGCCCGAGTTTTCGGTCGAAATCCTGCCGCAGATCGACTCG
>JBGSNW010000460.1:0-18719 GCA_041739435.1 Burkholderiaceae bacterium | reverse complement strand
AGGAAATGGTCATGCCCGGCGACAACGTCAGCATCACCGTCAAGCTCATTGCCCCCATCGCCATGGAAGAAGGCCTGCGCTTCGCCATCCGCGAAGGCGGCAAGACCGTGGGCGCCGGGGTCGTGGCCAAGATCATCGAGTGAGGACAGTGAACAAAGGGGCGTAGCTCAATTGGCAGAGCGCTGGTCTCCAAAACCAGAGGTTGGGGGTTCGATGCCCTCCGCCCCTGCCACCCGGTCCGACGTGGATCGGGCGGCACCGAAGCCCGCCATGACCTGGCGGGTTTGGCGTCTCCAGGGATGCGTTGAAAAGTAAGCGGAACATAGCTCGAAATGGCCACCTCTCAAGTTGAAACGATCCATACCGGCGCTGACAAGGCCAAACTCGCTGTGTCGGTGGCACTGGTGCTGGGCGCGTTCGTGGCTTTTTACCTGCTGGGCAAGCAGGGGCCGATCGCGCAATGGGGCGCCTTGATTGTGGGGCTGGTCGCGGCGGTGATCGTGTTTGGCATGTCCGAGTCGGGGCGTCAGTTGGTGGCCTTCGGGCGCGACGCCTGGCGTGAGGTCAAGAAGGTCGTGTGGCCGGCCCGCAAGGAGGCCACGCAGATGACGCTTTACGTTTTTGCGTTCGTCGTGGTCATGGCGCTGTTTTTGTGGCTGACCGACAAGACCCTCGAGTGGGTGATGTACGACCTGATCCTGGGGTGGAAAAAATGATGACCGATGCTGTAGAAATTGCCGCCGAAGGGGTGCCTGCCACGCCCGTCAACCCCGACCTTCGCTGGTACGTCGTGCACGCGTATTCCGGTATGGAGAAGGCGGTGGAGCGCAACATCATCGAGCGCATCAACCGTGCTGGCATGCAGCACAAGTTTGGTCGGATCATGGTGCCGACCGAAGAGGTGGTCGAGGTCAAGAACGGCCAGAAAAAGACGACCGAGCGCCGGTTTTTCCCGGGTTATGTGCTGGTTGAGATGGTCATGGACGACGAAACCTGGCACCTGGTCAAGCACACCAACAAGGTGACCGGTTTTGTCGGTGGCGCCAAGAACAGGCCGGCCCCGATCTCCGAGGAAGACGTGCAGAAGATCGTGAGCCAGATGCAGGAAGGCACCGACAAGCCGCGCCACAAGGTCGAGTTTGTCGTGGGTGAATATGTGCGCGTCAAGGACGGCCCGTTCACTGATTTCAATGGCACCGTCGAGGAAGTCAACTACGAAAAGAACAAGGTTCGTGTCGCGGTCACCATTTTTGGCCGTGCCACACCGGTGGAACTGGAGTTCGGTCAGGTCGAGAAGACCTGAGCGCGCGTTCAGATCGTGATTTCGCGTTGTCCGGCTCGGCGCGAATGTCGGTTCAGAGCTGTTAACCCCGGGGAGCTGCGGCAGGTCATGAAAAAACCAGGCCAAGGCGTTATCACCCGCAAGGAGTAAAACCATGGCGAAGAAAATCGTCGGTTTTGTCAAGCTGCAAGTGCCAGCAGGCAAGGCCAACCCGTCCCCCCCGATCGGCCCGGCGCTGGGTCAGCGCGGCCTGAACATCATGGAGTTCTGCAAGGCGTTCAATGCCCAGACTCAGGGTGTCGAGCCTGGTCTGCCGTTGCCGGTGGTGATCACCGCGTTTGCCGACAAGAGCTTCACCTTCATCATCAAGACGCCGCCCGCAACGGTGCTGATCAAGAAGGCGGTCAAGCTCGAGAAGGGCTCGTCCACGCCGCACAGCAACAAGGTCGGCAAGATCACCCGCGCCCAGCTTGAAGAAATTGCCAAGACCAAGCTCAAGGACATGAACGCTGCCAACGTGGATGCCGCCATCCGCACCCTGGCCGGTTCCGCGCGTTCGATGGGCATCACTGTGGAGGGCGTATAAATGACCAAGCTCACCAAAAAGCAAAAAGCCCAGCAGGGCAAGGTTGACAGCAACAAGCTGTACCCGCTCGCCGACGCACTGGCGATCGTGAAGGAAGCCGCCACTGCCAAGTTTGACGAGTCCATCGACGTGGCCGTGCAACTGGGCATTGACGCAAAGAAATCAGACCAGGTCGTGCGTGGCGCTGTCGTGATGCCCAACGGCACCGGCAAGACCAAGCGTGTCGCCGTGTTCGCGCAAGGTGCCAAGGCCGAGGAAGCCAAGGCCGCTGGTGCGGACATTGTGGGCATGGACGATCTGGCCGCCATGGTCAAGGCCGGTGACATGCCGTTCGACGTGGTCATCGCCGCCCCGGACGCGATGCGCGTGGTCGGTACGCTGGGCCAGATCCTGGGCCCGCGCGGCCTGATGCCCAACCCCAAGGTGGGCACGGTGACGCCCGATGTGGCCACTGCGGTGCGCAATGCCAAGGCCGGTCAGGTCCAGTTCCGCGTCGACAAGGCCGGCATCGTGCACGGCACGATCGGGCGTCGTTCGTTCGACAACGACAAGCTTCAGGGCAACCTGGCCGCGTTGATCGACGCGCTGACCAAGGCCAAGCCGGCCACCAGCAAGGGTGTGTATTTGAGAAAAGTGGCTGTTTCGTCGACCATGGGTGTTGGTGTCCGCGTGGACACCCAAACCATCGCGGCGTGATGGCAGGAAAGTCGGGTTGCGCGAAACCGCAACCCGAGGTGGTGGGCCGCAGGGGTTGAAAAATCCCCGTGGGCCATCCAAGACCGTTGGCGCGCATTCCGGTGCGCTTAATGGATCGGCAAGTCCGGTTGGCCAACGCAGATGGCGATCCCGCTGCAGATGGAATTTTGTTTCCGAAACAGTTGGTCGCTGCAATGAGGCGTGTTCCGCGGTGTAAATCCGGGGCACTTAATGAAGGAGTAGACCTTGAGTCTGAATCGCAGTGAGAAAGAAGCGGTCGTCAGTGAAGTGACCAGCCTCGCCGCACAAGCTCAAACGCTCGTGTTGGCGGAATACCGTGGCATCACGGTCGCTGACATGACCCGTCTGCGCTCCGACGCGCGCAGCAAGGGCGTGAGCCTCAGTGTGTTGAAAAACACGCTGGCCCGCCGTGCTGTCGCCGGGAGTGCATTCGAAGTCGTGTCCGACCAGATGACCGGCCCGCTGATCTACGGCTTTTCCACGGATGCAGTGGCTGCCGCCAAGGTGGTGGCCGACTTCGCGAAGACCAACGACAAGCTGGTCATTCGTGCGGGTGCGTTCGCGGGCAAGGCCCTGGATGTCAACGGCGTGAAGCAGCTGGCCAGCATTCCGTCGAAGGAAGTTTTGCTGGCGCAATTGTGTGGCTTGTTGATGTCGCCGATCTCGCGCACGGCCGTGGTGCTGGGCGCGCTGGCAGCGAAAAAAGGTGAAGGCGCTGCCGCACCGGCAGCTGAAGCAGTCGCGGCCTGACCGCCCGGCAATTAACCAATGTAAGTGATTTGCGGGACTGTCCAAGCCGTCACGGCGAGTTCCGTCCCCAACTGATTGAAGGAAATCAAAATGGCATTCGACAAAGACACATTTTTGACCGCGCTGGACAGCATGACGGTCATGGAACTCAACGACCTGGTGAAAGCCATCGAAGAGAAATTTGGCGTGAGTGCTGCCGCCATGGCCGCTCCCGCCGCAGGCGGTGGCGCCGCGGCACCGGCAACTGAAGAAAAGACCGAATTCAACGTCATGCTTCTCGAAGCCGGCGCCAACAAGGTGTCCGTCATCAAGGCCGTGCGCGAAATCACGGGCCTGGGCCTCAAGGAAGCCAAGGATCTGGTGGATGGCGCGCCCAAGGCCGTCAAGGAAGGCATTGCCAAGGCCGACGCCGAAGCTGCCAAGAAGAAGCTCGAAGACGCTGGCGCCAAGGTCGAACTCAAGTAAATTGGCCTGGGGCTGCTGCGAGGGGCCATTTTGCTGCTGCGACGCCTGCCGTACCCACATACGGTCATGCTTGCCACAACAAATTGACTCCCGCTTCTCGGCCTCGATCCGATTTACGACAGGCTGGTTCACGAACCAGCCTTTTGCGCTTTCAGAGCGCACCCAAAAGCAACATCGAGGTTGTTGTTTTTGAGTGTCTTCTGACCCCGACTGCAGAAGACAGCTTGGCTCGGGTTGCATGCAATGTGCAGCCGTCCGCCATCGGTTGGTAGTGGCCAACCGCCAAGCTGGCTGGGCAATTGCCCGGTCCATTAGTCGCCAAAGACCCAGGACGAATGTCTTTGCCCGGAGAATCCATGGCCTACTCATACACCGAACGCAAGCGAATTCGCAAAAGTTTCGGCAGCCGCGACAGCGTGCTGGAAGTTCCCTATCTGCTGCAAATGCAAAAGGACGCGTACACCGCGTTCCTGCAGGCAGATGTCCATCGCCAGAAGCGCACCCCCGAGGGGCTGCAGGCTGCTTTTGAGGCGGCGTTCCCGATCGTCTCCCACAACGGTTTTGTGGAGATGAAATTCATTGAGTACAACCTGGCAAAGCCAGCGTTTGACGTGCGGGAATGCCAGACCCGCGGCCTGACATTTGCATCGGCCGTGCGCGCCAGGGTTCAATTGATTATTTATGACCGTGAGTCGTCCACGACTCAGTCGAAGGTCGTCAAGGAGGTCAAGGAGCAGGAGGTCTACATGGGCGAAGTGCCGCTCATGACTGACAAGGGCTCGTTCATCATCAACGGTACCGAGCGTGTGATCGTCTCGCAGCTGCATCGGTCGCCGGGTGTGTTTTTCGAGCATGACAAGGGCAAGACGCACAGTTCGGGCAAGCTTCTTTTCTCTGCGCGGATCATTCCCTATCGTGGTTCATGGCTGGACTTCGAGTTTGACCCGAAAGACCTGCTGTATTTCCGGGTGGACCGCCGCCGCAAGATGCCGGTCACGATTCTGCTCAAGGCCATCGGTCTGAACCCCGAGTCGATCCTGGCAAACTTTTTTGTCAACGACAACTTCCGTCTGATGGACAGTGGCGCCCAGATGGAGTTTGTGGCCGAGCGCCTGCGTGGCGAGATCGCCCGTTTTGACATCACCGACAAGTCCGGGAAAGTCGTGGTGGCCAAGGACAAGCGCATCACCGCGCGGCATACACGCGAACTTGAACAATCGGGCACCGCGCACGTCAGTGTGCCCGAGGACTTCCTGGTCGGGCGCGTTGTGGCGCGCGCCATTGTGGATTCGGACACTGGTGAAATCCTCGCCAAGGCCAACGAAGAGTTGACCGATGCGCTCCTCAAGAAGCTCCGCGCCGCGGGCATTCAGGAGTTGCAATGCATTTATACGAATGAACTCGACCAGGGGCCGTATATCTCGCAGACGCTGCGGGTCGACGAGACCGTCGACGAGTTCGCGGCCCGTGTGGCCATTTACCGCATGATGCGTCCCGGCGAGCCGCCCACGGAAGACGCGGTGCAGGCGCTGTTCCAGCGACTGTTCTACAACCCCGACACCTATGATCTGTCGCGCGTGGGGCGCATGAAATTCAATGCCAAGATCGGGCGCGACGGATCCACCGGCCCGATGGTGCTGAGCAACGAGGACATCCTTGCGGTCGTCAAAATTCTGGTGGACCTTCGCAATGGACGCGGTGAAGTCGACGACATCGACCACCTGGGAAACCGTCGTGTGCGCTGCGTCGGCGAACTGGCCGAGAATCAGTACCGGACGGGTCTGGCCCGGATTGAAAAGGCCGTGAAGGAGCGCCTGGGTCAAGCCGAGCAAGAGCCGCTGATGCCGCACGACCTGATCAACTCCAAGCCGATTTCTGCCGCCCTGAAAGAGTTCTTTGGCGCGTCGCAGCTGTCACAGTTCATGGACCAGACCAATCCGCTGTCGGAAATTACGCACAAGCGTCGTGTTTCGGCACTGGGTCCGGGTGGTCTGACGCGGGAGCGTGCGGGTTTTGAGGTGCGCGATGTGCACGTCACGCACTATGGCCGGGTGTGTCCCATCGAAACGCCGGAAGGCCCGAACATCGGATTGATCAATTCGCTGGCCTTGTATGCCCGACTCAACGAATACGGCTTCATCGAAACACCGTACCGTCGTGTTGCGGACGGCAAGGTGACGATGGAGATCGACTACCTGTCCGCGATCGAAGAGGGCAAGTACGTGATCGCTCAGGCCAATGCGTCGCTCGACAAGGAGGGGCGGCTCATCGAGGATCTGGTGTCGGCACGCGAGAAGGGTGAATCCATCCTGGTGGGTGCCGAGCGGGTGCAATACATGGACGTGTCGCCGGCGCAGATCGTGTCGGTCGCGGCTTCCCTGGTGCCGTTCCTGGAGCACGACGACGCCAACCGCGCCCTGATGGGGGCCAACATGCAGCGGCAGGCTGTGCCGGTATTGCGTCCGGAAAAGGCGTTTGTCGGGACCGGGATCGAACGCGTGTCGGCGGTGGATTCCGGAACCGTGGTGACGGCCAACCGGGGTGGCGTGGTGGATTATGTGGATGCGACCCGTATCGTGGTGCGCGTTGACGACGCGGAGGCCCGGGCTGGTGAAGTCGGCGTGGACATCTACAACCTCATCAAGTACCAGCGTTCCAACCAGAACACCAACATCCATCAACGTCCGATCGTCCAGAAGGGTGACAAGATCGCCAAGGGCGACGTCATCGCTGACGGTGCCTCCACCGATCTGGGTGAGTTGGCCCTGGGTCAGAACATGCTGGTCGCGTTCATGCCGTGGAACGGCTACAACTTCGAGGACTCGATCCTGATCAGCGAACGCGTGGTGGCCGAAGACCGCTATACCTCGATCCACATCGAGGAACTGGTGGTCATGGCGCGAGACACCAAACTCGGGGCCGAGGAAATCACGCGTGATATCCCCAATCTGAGTGAAGTCCAGCTGAATCGACTGGATGAGTCGGGCATCATCTATGTGGGCGCTGAAGTCATGCCGGGCGACACGCTGGTCGGCAAGGTCACTCCAAAAGGTGAGACCACGCTGACTCCGGAAGAAAAACTGCTGCGCGCGATCTTCGGCGAAAAGGCGTCGGATGTGAAGGACACCTCGCTGCGTGTGGACCAGGGCTCGCAAGGAACCGTGATCGACGTGCAGGTGTTCACCCGAGAGGGCATTCAGCGTGACAAACGCGCCCAACAGATCATCGACGACGAACTCAAACGTTTCCGCCTGGATCTGAACGACCAGTTGCGCATCGTGGAGGCCGACGCTTTCGATCGGATCGAGAAACTGCTGGTCGGCAAAGTGGCCAACGGCGGGCCGCAAAAATTGGCCAAGGGCACGAAACTGGATGCAGCTTATTTGGCTTCGGTGGACAAGTTCCATTGGTTTGACATCCGGCCGGCCGATGAGGACGTGGCTTCGCAGCTCGAATCCATCAAGAACTCGCTGGAACAGACCCGCCACAGCTTCGATCTTGCCTTCGAGGAAAAGCGCAAGAAGCTGACACAGGGCGACGAATTGCCCGCTGGCGTGCTCAAGATGGTCAAGGTGTATCTGGCGGTCAAGCGGCGCCTGCAGCCGGGCGACAAGATGGCCGGCCGCCACGGCAACAAGGGTGTGGTGTCCAAGATCGTGCCGGTAGAAGACATGCCGTACATGGCCGACGGTACACCCTGCGACATCGTGCTCAACCCGCTGGGCGTGCCTTCGCGGATGAACGTGGGGCAGGTTCTGGAGGTGCATCTGGGCTGGGCGGGCAAGGGTATTGGCCAGCGCATTGGCGACATGCTGCAGACCGAAGCCAAGGTAGCCGAACTGCGCCAGTTCCTTGACACCCTCTACAACTCGACCGGACGCAAGGAAGACCTGGCCAAGCTGAGCGACAAGCAGGTGGTCGAGATGGCGGGCAATCTGTCGACCGGCGTGCCGTTCGCAACCCCGGTGTTCGATGGTGCCTCGGAAGAAGAAATCCGGACCATGCTCAAGCTGGCCTATCCCGACGACGTGGTCAAGGCCAAGGGGTTGACTGCCGCACGCACGCAGGCGCACCTGTATGACGGCCGGACGGGCGACGCTTTCGAGCGCCCCACCACGGTCGGTTACATGCATGTCCTGAAGCTGCACCACCTGGTCGACGACAAGATGCATGCACGCTCCACCGGCCCCTACAGCCTGGTCACGCAGCAGCCTCTGGGGGGCAAGGCCCAGTTTGGTGGACAGCGTTTCGGCGAGATGGAGGTCTGGGCGCTGGAAGCCTATGGCGCGGCCTACACCCTGCAGGAAATGCTGACAGTCAAGTCCGACGACGTGCAAGGCCGTACCAAGGTGTATGAGAGCATCGTCAAGGGCGAACACTCCATCGACGCCGGCATGCCGGAGTCCTTCAATGTGCTGGTCAAGGAAATCCGTTCCCTGGGCATCGACATTGAACTCGAACGTTCCTAATTGAAAGGGAAAGAGTCACATGAAATCACTACTCGACCTGTTCAAGCAATTCACGCCGGACGAGCATTTCGATGCCATCCGTATCGGCATGGCTTCGCCCGAAAAAATCCGCTCGTGGTCATTCGGCGAGGTGAAAAAGCCCGAGACCATCAACTACCGCACGTTCAAGCCCGAGCGTGATGGTCTGTTCTGTGCCAAGATTTTTGGCCCCATCAAGGATTACGAATGCCTGTGCGGCAAATACAAGCGCCTCAAGCATCGTGGCGTCATCTGCGAGAAGTGTGGCGTTGAAGTCACGCAGACCAAGGTGCGCCGCGAGCGAATGGGGCACATCGATCTGGCCGCCCCTTGCGCCCATATCTGGTTTTTGAAGTCACTGCCGTCCCGGCTGGGTCTTGTGCTTGACATGACACTGCGCGACATCGAGCGTGTGCTGTACTTTGAAGCCTATGTGGTCACCGATCCGGGCATGACGCCGCTGAAGAAGTTCGGCATCATGTCCGAGGATGACTTTGACGCCAAGCGCAAGGAATTCGGCGACGAATTCACCGCCAAGATGGGCGCCGAAGGCATCAAGGAGTTGCTGCAGAGCATCGATCTCGACATTTCGATCGAAAAACTGCGTGGCGACCTGACCGGCTCCGAGGTCAAGGTCAAGAAGAATTCCAAGCGCCTGAAGGTGCTGGAAGCGTTCAAGAAATCCGGCATCAAGCCCGAATGGATGGTGCTGGACGTGCTGCCCGTGTTGCCGCCAGACCTGCGTCCGCTGGTGCCGCTGGACGGTGGCCGCTTCGCGACCTCCGACCTGAACGACCTGTATCGCCGCGTCATCAACCGCAACAGCCGCCTGCGCCGTTTGCTGGAACTGAAAGCGCCGGAAATCATTGCCCGCAACGAAAAGCGCATGTTGCAGGAGGCCGTGGACAGCCTGCTGGACAACGGCCGCCGCGGCAAGGCCATGACCGGCGCGAACAAGCGCGCCCTCAAGTCGCTGGCCGACATGATCAAGGGCAAAAGCGGTCGCTTCCGTCAGAACCTGCTGGGCAAACGCGTCGACTACTCCGGCCGCTCGGTCATTACCGTCGGCCCGACACTCAAGCTGCACCAGTGTGGCCTGCCCAAGCTGATGGCGCTGGAACTGTTCAAGCCTTTCATCTTTGCCCGTCTCGAAGCCATGGGCATTGCGACCACGATCAAGGCCGCCAAGAAGGAAGTTGAAGCCGGCACGCCCGTGGTGTGGGACATCCTTGAAGAAGTGATCAAGGAACACCCGGTCATGCTGAACCGGGCGCCCACGCTGCACCGCCTGGGCATCCAGGCGTTCGAGCCCATCCTGATTGAAGGCAAGGCCATCCAGCTGCATCCGCTGGTCTGCGCCGCGTTCAACGCCGACTTCGACGGCGACCAGATGGCCGTTCACGTGCCGCTGTCGGTCGAAGCCCAGATGGAAGCCCGCACGCTGATGCTCGCCTCCAACAACGTGCTGTTCCCGGCCAGTGGCGAGCCGTCGATCGTGCCGTCGCAAGACGTGGTGCTGGGGCTGTACTACACGACCCGCGACCGCATCAACGGCAAGGGCGAAGGCATGATCTTCTCCGACGTCGGCGAGGTGGTTCGCGCGTTGGACGCCGGGCAGGTCGAACTGACCGCCAGGATCAACGTTCGCCTGACCGAATACACCAAGGACAAGGAGACCGGCGAGTTCGTGCCGTCGACCAAACTGTGGGAAACCACGGTGGGTCGGGCGCTGCTCAGCGAGATCCTGCCCAAGGGCCTGCCGTTCAGCAACATCAACAAGGCGCTGAAGAAAAAAGAAATCTCCAAGCTGATCAACGTTTCGTTCCGCAAGTGCGGTTTGAAAGAAACGGTGGTGTTCGCCGACAAGCTGCTGCAAAACGGCTTCCGCCTGGCAACCAAGGCCGGCATTTCGATCTGTATTGACGACATGCTGGTGCCCAAGGAAAAGCACGGCATCATCGAACGCTCCGAGAAAGAGGTCAAGGAGATCGAGCAGCAGTATGTCTCCGGGCTGGTGACCGCCGGTGAGCGGTACAACAAGGTCGTGGACATCTGGGGCAAGGCGGGCGACGAAGTCTCCAAGGTCATGATGGCCCAGTTGGCCAAGGAAAAGACCATCGACCGTCACGGCAACGAGGTGGATCAGGAGTCATTCAACTCCATCTACATGATGGCCGACTCCGGTGCGCGTGGCTCCGCGGCGCAGATCCGTCAGCTGGCGGGCATGCGCGGACTGATGGCCAAGCCGGATGGCTCCATCATCGAGACCCCGATCACGGCCAACTTCCGTGAAGGCCTGAACGTGTTGCAGTACTTCATTTCCACACACGGCGCCCGAAAAGGCCTGGCGGATACGGCGCTCAAGACGGCCAACTCCGGCTACCTGACGCGCCGTCTGGTGGACGTGACCCAGGATCTGGTGGTGACCGAGCAGGACTGCGGAACCCAGAACGGCTCGTTGATGCGTGCCATTGTGGAGGGCGGCGAGGTGATCGAGTCGCTGCGCGATCGCGTATTGGGCCGCACTGCTGCCGAAGACGTGCTCCATCCCGAAACGCGTGCCGTGCTGCTGAGCGCGGGCGAAATGCTCGAAGAGGAAAACATCGAGGAGCTCGAGTCCGTGGGCGTGGATGAAATCAAGGTTCGAACGGCCCTGACCTGCGAAACGCGCTTCGGCATCTGTGCCAAGTGCTATGGACGGGACTTGGGTCGCGGTGGCCTGATCAACGGCGGGGAGGCTGTTGGTGTGATTGCAGCGCAGTCCATCGGCGAACCGGGCACGCAGCTGACCATGCGCACCTTCCACATCGGCGGTGCGGCGTCCCGTGCGGCTGTGGCTTCCAGCGTGGAGGCCAAGTCCAACGGCGTCATCGGCTTCAACGCGACGATGCGTTACGTGACCAACACCAAGAAAGAACTGGTGGTGATCTCGCGTTCAGGCGAAATCATCATCCACGACGAGCATGGCCGTGAGCGCGAACGGCACAAGGTGCCCTACGGCGCGATTCTGGCCGTGAAGGCCGACCAGAACGTGAAGGCTGGTGCCATTCTGGCCAATTGGGACCCCCTGACGCGCCCGATCATCACCGAGTTCGCCGGACAGGTGAAATTCGAGAATGTCGAAGAAGGGCTCACCGTCGCCAAGCAGGTGGACGAGGTAACCGGTCTGTCCACGCTGGTGGTGATCGATCCCAAGCGTCGTGGCGCAACCAAGGTTGTGAGGCCGCAGGTCAAGCTGATCGACGCGTCGGGCACCGAGGTGAAGATTCCGGGTACCGATCACTCCGTGACGATCGGCTTCCAGGTGGGTGCGCTGATTCAGGTGCGTGACGGGCAGGACGTGGGGCCGGGCGAGGTGCTGGCACGTATTCCGGTTGAGGGGCAAAAGACGCGTGACATCACTGGCGGCCTGCCGCGCGTGGCCGAGCTGTTTGAAGCTCGGTCGCCCAAGGACAAGGGTGTGCTGGCCGAGATGACCGGGACAGTGTCTTTTGGCAAGGAGACCAAGGGCAAGATCCGCCTGCAGATCACCGATCCGGATGGCAAGGTCTGGGAAGAACTCGTTCCCAAGGAGAAAAACATTCTTGTGCACGAGGGCCAGGTGGTCAACAAGGGCGAGTCCGTGGTCGACGGCCCGGCCGATCCGCAGGACATCCTGCGACTGCTGGGCATGGAAGAACTGGCGCGCTATATCGTTGACGAAGTGCAGGACGTTTACCGACTCCAGGGCGTGAAGATCAACGACAAGCACATCGAGGTGATCGTGCGCCAGATGTTGCGCCGCGTCGTTGTCGACAATCCTGGCGATTCCAATTACATCGCCGGCGAGCAGATCGAGCGCAGCGTCCTGCTCAACGCCAATGATGCGTTGCGGGCCGAAGGCAAGATCCCCGCGACGTTCACCAACCTGCTGTTGGGTATCACCAAGGCGTCGCTGTCCACGGACTCCTTCATCTCCGCGGCCTCCTTCCAAGAGACGACCCGTGTGCTGACCGAAGCCGCCATCATGGGCAAACGCGACGAGCTCCGAGGCTTGAAGGAAAACGTGATCGTCGGCCGACTCATCCCCGCGGGCACGGGCCTGGCCTACCACCAGGCACGCAAGGCCAAGGATCAGATGGACGAGGCCGAGCGTCGCGCCATTGCCGAAGCTGAAGCCGCGGAACTCGCGGGTGATACCGGGGGCGATGGCGCCTCCGAGGCCAGCGAAGGCGCCGCTGCCGAGTGACCAGCGCTCCGTGATGGCACCCCTGATCGCCCCATGTCCCGCTCAGGGACTGGGGCGTTTTTACTGGCTTGGCCCGGCGCTCAAGGCGCCGACAATGAACGAACATGACTGGAACCCTTGTATTCTGGCTCGCCATCGCTGTGCCGGTATTCTGGGCCGTGGGGGCGCATAACCGCCTGGCACGGTTGCGGGCTGCAATCCTGCAGGCGTATGCCCAGGTGCACGCTGCTGGCGAGCAACAAGAAGCGCTGCTTGAAAACTGTCTGCGCGCGATGGCCCAGTCGTTCCCGAATTTCCAGTCCGCCGCGCCTGGAGGCAACGCGGTTGAGCGCTGGGCCGCCTTGTCTGTGGCGACCGCGCAGTTTCGGATTGCACTTGCGGCAGCCCAAAGCCACCCCCTGGACGCTTCCGCCATCAAGGCCCTTGCCGACGCGTGCAACGCGCAGTGCGCCGCGTGGGATCGTTTGTGCCATGAATGCCGCGATCTCGCGGGGGAGCCAGTGCCGCAGACGGTCCTGGAGCAATGGACGCGGTTGAGCCAACAGACTGCAGTGGCGCGCGTGGCGTTCAATCTGGCGACTGCGCAGCATGACGCCGCGATTCGTGCGGCTCCGGCCAGATTTCTTGCCAGATTCATGGGTTTTCAACCCGTGGGTGCGCTTTGATCCCGAGAGACGCAGATTGGCGACACACGCCGATTTCGGTCGGTGAGGGGATGCCTGTGTTGAATGACCGGGGTGAGTCGTTGTGAAACGCACACCCGTCGATGCCTCCCCGATCTCCTTGTGGCAACAGTTGCAGGCCACGGCGCAGGCAGTGGGTTCGGTGCTTGCGGGCCACTCACTGACCAATGAGCTCGCAGCCTGCGCTCCGGAACTGCGCGCCGGCGTGCAGGCGTTGAGTTTTCAGGTGTTGCGGTCACTGGGGCGGGCGCAAGCCTTGCGCGCCTTGCTCGCCCGACGCACACCACCACCTCAGGCCGACGCCTTGCTGTGCACGGCATTGGCGCTGGGCTGGCAGGACGCCACGTCGCCCTATCCGCTCTTTACCCTGGTCAACCAGACGGTGGAAGCCGCCAAGCGGCAAGTGGAAACGCGGCCTCAGGCGGCCTTCATCAATGCCTGCCTGCGACGGTTTCTTCGCGAGCACGAGGCGCTGGTCAACATGACCAGCGCCAATCCGGTCGCCGTATGGAATCATCCACGCTGGTGGATCGATCGGGTCCGTCGCGACCATCCCGAGCGCTGGCAGGCCATTCTGGAGGCCAACAATGCGCATCCCCCGATGACGCTGCGAATTAATACGTCAAAAACGAGCCTGGCCCGCTACAGAGGGTCCTTGAATGCTATTGAAACAGGATCAAAAGAAGTCGCGAAAACGGGCCTTCAACTGGAGCGCGCCAGCCCTGTGACGGCCCTGCCGGGGTTCGCCCGGGGCGATTTTTCGGTCCAGGACGCCGCCGCCCAACTCGCCGCACCCCTGCTGCTGGACGGGCTGACCGGCTCAGACCCCATCCATGTCCTGGACGCCTGCGCCGCGCCAGGCGGCAAGACGGCGCATCTGCTGGACCATGCAGCAGGAGCCGGAATAAACCTGGACCTGACCGCCCTGGATGTGAGTCCCGCGCGGTGTGAGCGCATCCGCGACAACCTGCTGCGTCTGGGACTGCAGGCCCGTGTGCTGGCGGCCGATGCAAGGCATCCCGCGGGGTGGCTCGCGCAAACCGGGGGGCGACTTTTTGACGCCATCCTGCTGGACGCGCCCTGCACCGCTTCCGGGATCGTGCGTCGCCACCCGGACGTCCGCTGGCTCCGGCGCGAGTCCGACATTGCGCAACTTGCGCTGGAGCAGGCACAACTTCTGGCGGCACTTTGGCCGCTTGTCCGCCCCGGCGGGCGCTTGTTGTATTGCACGTGTTCGGTGTTTCTGGCCGAAGGAAGCGATCAGATCAAAACGTTTGTTGCACACAACACCGATGCGGTTTTGCTGCCGTCGCCGGGCCATTTAATGCCCCAAAGTGGCGCAAATGGCGAACCTGTCCGGGACAATCTGTTGGGTGAACACGACGGATTTTTTTACGCATTGCTGGAAAAGTGTGCGGCGTGAATGGCGGGCAGGGCTGATCGCGCTGGGCTTGGTGCTGGGCTTGGTGCTGGGTGCCGCGGCAGGTGCCCGGGCTGAGGGCGTGGCGCCTGAAATCGCGCCGCTGAGGCTGGAGTTGCGGGACGAAGGCCTGTCCCTGTCCACCACCGTGAAGTTTGAATTGCCCGCGGTGGTGGAAGATGCCCTGCATAAAGGCATCGCCATGTTTTTTGTGGCCGAAGCCATCCTGTACCGAGACCGCTGGTACTGGACCGACCGCAAGGTCGCAACCACCACGCGGCACATGCGCCTGGTTTACCAGCCGCTGACCCGCCGCTGGCGCTTGACGGTTGCGCCTGGCCCGATCGGTAACTCCAGTCTGGGTGTGCTTCTGTCCCAGCAATACGAGTCACTGTCCGACGCCATGGCCTCGATCCAGCGTTTCACCGGTTGGAAAATCGCGCAGGGGAGCGATGTCGAGCCTGGTGGTGGCTACTCCGTGGAATTTCGATTCAAACTCGACGTGACGCAATTGCCACGAACCTTCCAGATCGGTGCCGTGGGCCAGGGCGACTGGACCCTTGAGGCCAGCCGGATCCAGCGATTCAACCCGGAGCCCGCGCGGTGACCCGTCCGGCTGAATCGGAGACCGAGGCCGACCGTTTTTTCAAGAAGAGAACACGGGCTCGCCGGGTGGCGCTGACCGTCGGCGCGGCGATCATGGCCTTGATTGGGCTGGTGTTGCTGGTGCTGCTGGCGCAGGCCACCAACAACCGCGAGCTGTACGAGCGCAACTATGGGCGCCTGTTCGCCGTCAACGTGGTGGTTGCCGTGATGTTGCTGGGGGTGATCGGATGGGTCGGTGTGCGGCTGCTCGTGCGCCTGCGCCAGGGACGGTTTGGGAGTCGGCTGCTGGTCAAGCTGGCGGCCATCTTTGCCCTGGTGGGGTTTGCGCCGGGGTTGCTGATCTATGTGGTGTCCTACCAGTTCGTGTCGCGCTCCATCGAGAGCTGGTTCGACGTGAAAGTCGAGGGTGCGCTGGACGCCGGGGTCAATCTGGGTCGTGTCACGCTGGAAACGCTTGCGAACGATCTGGCCAACAAAACCCGTGCGGCCACCAACCAGTTGTCCGAGGTGCCGGACGCCAGTGTCGGGTTTTTGCTGGAACGTATTCGCGAACAAATGGCGGCGACCGATGTTGTTTTGTGGGGGCCGAACGGGCAATTGATTGCCAGCGCCGGGCAGTCCCGCTACGACCTGAACCCCGAACGACCGAACACCCAGCAGCTTCGCACGTTGCGCAGCCAGCGCGCCAATTCAACCATTGAAGGCCTCGAGGATGGCACGCTCAACGCCGTGAGCAATGCGCGCATCAAGGCCTTTGCTGTGGTGCCCTCGCCGGGAGTCGGGTTGTCGTCGGAAACTCGCTACCTGCAGGTGACGCAGCCGCTGCCACCCTCGCTTGTTGTCAACGCCATCGCGGTGACCGAGGCCAACCGTGAATACCAGGAACGGGCATTGGGTCGCGACGGTCTGCGCCGAATGTACATCGCCACGCTGACGCTCAGTCTATTCATGGCGGTGTTTGGTGCAGTGCTGTTGGCCGTGTTGCTGGGGAACCAGATCGCGCGTCCTTTGCTGCTCCTGGCCGATGGCGTTCGCCAGGTGGCGGCCGGCGACCTCACGCCCAAGGCGGCGCTCCAAAGCAAGGACGAACTGGGGGGCTTGACACGCTCGTTTGCCGACATGACCCAGCAACTTGCCGATGCCCGCAGCGCGGTTCAGCAGAGCATGGAAGAGGTCACCTCGGCGCGGGCCAACCTTCAGACCATTCTGGACAACCTGACCGCGGGTGTGATCGTGCTCGACCCCGAGGGGCATATTCTTTCGTCCAACCCGGGCGCGGTGCGCATTCTTCGCACGCCGCTGGACGCGCATCAGGGGCTTCCTCTGCAGGCGATTCCGGGGTTGCACGACTTTGCCGTCCGAGTGCTGGCCCAGTTCGAGGCCTTTGAAAGCCAGCAAGGCCAGCGTGATCTCGATCACTGGCAGCAATCGTTTGAACTGAACGGTGCCGCACCGGGAACGCCGACGGACACCATTACCCTGGTTGCGCGCGGCGCAGAACTACCGGGTGCCGCCCGACTGCTGGTGTTTGACGACATCTCCGAAATCGTCTCGGCTCAACGCGCCCAGGCGTGGGGCGAGGTAGCGCGGCGGCTTGCGCACGAGATCAAGAACCCGCTGACACCCATCCAGCTGTCGGCCGAACGCCTTGAGATGAAACTCGCGGGCAAACTGACCGACGCCGACAACGCCATGCTGGGCCGATCGGTCAAGACCATCGTGGACCAGGTCGACGCCATGAAGCGCCTGGTCAACGAGTTTCGTGACTACGCCCGCCTGCCCGCCGCCCAGCTTCGGCCACTGGACCTGAACGCCCTTGTCGCCGACCTGCTGCACCTGTATGCCCCGGAAAACGCGATCGTTCCCGTGGTCATGGAACTGGACCCCCGCTGCCCACCGATCCGGGGCGACGCCCAGCAGCTGCGACAGGTCGTGCACAACCTGCTGCAAAACGCGCAGGACGCCACTGAAGCCAATCCTGCGGGCGCCTGCCAGGACGTCCTGATCCGCACGCAATGGCTGGAGGCCTCACGCCGCGTTCGACTGAGCGTGCTCGACAGCGGCAGCGGCTTTCCCGAACACATCCTCAAGCGCGCCTTTGAACCCTATGTCACCACCAAGCCGCGCGGAACCGGCCTCGGGCTGGCCGTGGTCAAGAAAATCGCCGATGAGCACGGCGCCCGCGTCGACCTGACCAACCGCGTGACCGACGGCGTCATCCAGGGGGCTCAAGTGTCGCTATCATTCACAGTTGCGGGCTGACAACAGGGTGGTGAGGTCGTCATGCAACAAAAAGGGGTAGCGGGGAAACTATGGCAAACATTCTGGTCGTTGACGACGAGTTGGGCATACGCGATTTGCTCTCGGAAATTCTGAACGACGAAGGGCACAGCGTCGAACTGGCCGAGAACGCGGCACAGGCCCGCGCCGCGCGCAACCGAACGCGACCCGACCTCGTGCTGCTCGACATCTGGATGCCCGACACCGACGGCGTCACGTTGCTCAAAGAGTGGTCCACCACCGGCATGCTGACCATGCCCGTCATCATGATGAGCGGCCACGCCACCGTGGACACCGCGGTCGAGGCCACCAAGATCGGCGCCCAGGCGTTTCTTGAAAAACCCATCACCCTGCAAAAACTGCTGAAGGCCGTGGAACAGGGCCTGCTGCGCAACGCGCCGCGCAAAATGCCCGGCGCGGCCATCATCACAGCGGGCCCCGATCTCACCGTGGAGGCGGCCATGACCGGGGGGCAGACCCTGCCCCCCGTGATGGAAATGGGGCCCCAGGCACACCAGAGTTTCGAACTCGACAAGCCCCTGCGTGAAGCGCGCGACGAGTTTGAGAAATCCTATTTTGAGTTTCACCTGGCCAAGGAAGGTGGCTCCATGACCCGCGTGGCCGAAAAAACCGGGCTGGAGCGCACCCACCTTTATCGCAAACTCAAACAGCTTGGCGTGGACCTTTCGCGCGGCAAACGCAGCGCTGCGTGACGTGCGGGGTTACCCATGGGGTGCCCGCAGCCCTGCTATAATTCAAGGCTTGGCCCGGTAGCTCAGTTGGTAGAGCAGCGGATTGAAAATCCGCGTGTCGGTGGTTCGATTCCGCCCTTGGCCACCAAGAATTTCCCAAGCGCGGCAAGCACTTGGACAAGACGGCAGCTGCGAAAGTGGCTGCCGTTCTGCATTCTGCGGGTGTTTCCGCACGGGGCTCATCTGCACTCTCTTCCGGGGCGCGGGCGGAGCCTCCAGCGCCCGTCGCCGGGTGCCAATGCCCGGTGACAGCGCCGCAAAGAATGCCTTTCAAGGCATACTTGCCAGAAATGCTTAATCAGGCATTTATTGCAACAATGCCTGATCCGGCATAAGCTGAGGCATGGACTACCCGATCCAGACACCGCTGCAGCTCTCCACCCACCTGCGCTCGCTGCGCAAGGCCCGCGGCCTCAGCCAGGCCGAGCTGGGCTCCAGGCTGGGCGTCGGCCAGACACGGGTT
>JBGSNW010000431.1:0-3788 GCA_041739435.1 Burkholderiaceae bacterium | reverse complement strand
GCCACGCGACTGCAGGTCGTCCAGCAGCGCGGTGGTCTGCGCACCGGCGTCGGACTCGCCGCCAGTGCGGTCGTCCAGGAGGTCCAGGGCGATGGTCTGGGGCTGATCAGCCTGTGAAGGGTGGTCGGCCCGGGCCTCCGGTTTTCGTGAGGCCCGGGTGGGGGTTCGCGCCGGAGCATCGTACGCTTCGGGCGCCAGCAGGGCAGCACGTTTGGCGGGGGCGGGTGGCAGTGGCATGGGGCGATGTGCTCACAAAAAAGAGGTTCGAAAAGCAAAAAAGCCGCCTGGAGGCCAAGGCGGCTTTTTCGGGGTGCGCGGTTGCAAGTTCCGACGGCATGAGCCCATTATGCATGAGTGGCGTAAGGTGCAATTTCCGTGTGGCTGCAAAACGTCAGGAGTGGTTTTCGCGCAAAAGGCGCCCGCGTCAGGCCGCCTTTTTCAGGGCCTTGACGGCCTTGAGAACTTCTTCGACGTGACCTGGAACCTTGAGTCCGCGCCATTCGGCCTTGAGAACGCCGTCAGCGCCAATCAGGAAAGTGCTGCGCTCGATGCCCTTGACCTTCTTGCCGTACATGATCTTGTTCTTGACGACGCCGAACATGTGGCACATTTTTTCTTCGGTATCGGCGATCAGCTCGAACGGGAGTTCCAGCTTGGCCTTGAATTCGTCGTGCGATTTCATGTTGTCGCGCGAAACGCCGAACACCGTGGTGCCGGCCTTGACGAAGTCCTTGTACTTGTCGCGGAACTGCATGGCTTCCGTGGTGCATCCAGGGGTGTTGTCCTTCGGATAGAAGTACAGCACGACCGCATGGCCCAGGTGGGTGGTGTTCGACACCTTGATGCCCCCTGTGGCGTTCGCTTCGAATTCGGGAATGGGTTTATTGACAACGATCGCCATAGGGATTGAATCTCGCGTGACAGGATGTGGTCGTTGATCGCAGTGCAGTGTCTTGTGGGGGCACTTTGAGCTGCGGCAACCTTGGATTTTACCCCGAAAACGCTTTCACAGCCCGCATGTCAGCCCACGGGCTCCAGCAGCAGCGCCGCAATCACGTTGCGGCCTTCCCCCGCGAGGATGTTGTAGGTGCGGCAGGCGGCGCGCGTGTCCATGGTTTCGAGCCCGATGCGACGCAACATCAGGGGCTGCAACCATGCGGGAGACACAAAGCGCAAACGCTCGCCACTGCCAAAAATGACGAGTTCAGCGTCCAGCGCCGCCAGTTGCGCAAAGTGGTCGGCGGTCAGGGCGCTGAATTCACGGCAAGGCCAGTCCTGCCGCTGTCCGCGCGAGCCGATGATCACGCTGGTCTGGACGCGTTCGCCGCCGATCTCCACCCATCCCGGGCCGTAGCCGGTGATGGCGGGTGCGTCGAACCGGTCGGGCTGGAGTTTCATGGCGTGCGGGTGTTGCAGTGCACTAAAACCGTGCTGAACTGTGGTCAAATTATAGGTTTCCCCTGCGCAAAGGGTCTTTGCCGCGCAGGGCTGCCGCACCGCCCCGGAGGGACATTGAAAACCATTGCCAAATCCGCCAAGCTGGCCAACGTCTGCTACGACATTCGCGGCCCGATCATGGACGCTGCCCGTCAGATGGAGGAAGAGGGCCACAAGATCATCAAGCTCAACATCGGCAACCTGGCGGTGTTTGGTTTCGACGCGCCCGAGGAAATCCAGCAGGACATGATCCGCAACCTGCCCAACTCGGCGGGTTATTCCGACAGCAAGGGCATCTTTGCTGCGCGCAAGGCCGTGATGCACGAAACGCAGAAGCAGGGCGTCAAGGGCGTCACACTCGATGACATCTACCTGGGCAACGGGGCCAGCGAGCTCATCGTCATGGCCACCAACGGCCTGCTCGACAACGGCGACGAGCTGCTGCTGCCGGCGCCCGATTACCCGCTGTGGACGGCGGCTGTCAGCCTGTCGGGTGGCACGCCGGTGCACTACCTGTGCGACGAGTCCAACGGCTGGATGCCCGACCTGGACGACATCCGCGCCAAGATCACCCCCGCCACCAAGGGCATCGTGGTCATCAACCCGAACAACCCGACCGGCGCTCTCTACTCCGACGAACTGCTCAAGGCCATCGTGCAGATTGCGCGCGAGCACCACCTGGTGATTTTTGCCGACGAGGTGTACGACAAGGTGCTGTACGACGGCGCCCACCACACCGCGATCGCCAGCCTGTCCGAGGACGTGTTGACGCTGACCTTCAATTCGCTGTCCAAGAGCTACCGTTCGTGCGGCTACCGTGCGGGCTGGCTGGTGGTCTCGGGCGACAAGAAGCCCGCCAGGGACTACATCGAGGGCCTGAACATGCTCTCGAACATGCGGCTTTGCGCCAACGTGCCGGGCCAATGGGCCATTCAGACGGCGCTCGGTGGCTACCAGAGCATCAACGATCTGGTGGGCGAGGGCGGGCGGCTGCGGCGCCAGCGCGACCTGGCCTATGAGTTGATCACCGCCATCCCGGGCGTGAGCTGCGTGAAGCCGTCCGCGGCGCTTTACATGTTCCCCAGGCTTGACCCGAGGATGTACCCCATCGAGGACGACCAGCAGTTCTTTCTGGAGCTGCTGCAGGAGACCCGGGTCATGCTGGTGCAGGGCACGGGCTTCAACTGGGCACGGCCGGATCACTTCCGCATCGTGTTCCTGCCGCACGAGGACGACCTGCGCGAGGCCATTGGCCGCATCGCAAGGTTCCTTGAAAACTATCGTAAACGTAGCGCACTGTGACCATCTCACGGGGGCTAGAGGCACTTTTTATATAAAAAATGATGAAACCGATACAAGCAGGCCTGTTGGGCATTGGCACCGTGGGCAGTGGCGCATTTCACGTGCTCCAGCGCAATCAGGACGAAATCCGCGGCCGCGCAGGCCGTGGCATCGAAATCACCATGGTGGCCGACCTCGACGTGGCGCGCGCGCGTGGCATCGTCGGCCCCGACGTGCAGGTGGTCAACGACGCCCGCGCCGTGATCGCCAACCCCGACATCGACATCGTCATCGAACTCATCGGGGGCTATGGCCTGGCCAGGACCCTGGTTCTGGAAGCCATTGCGGCGGGCAAACACGTGGTCACCGCCAACAAGGCCCTGCTGGCGGTGCATGGCACCGAAATCTTTGCCGCGGCGCATGCCAAGGGCGTGATGGTGGCCTTCGAGGCCGCGGTGGCCGGGGGCATTCCGATCATCAAGGCGCTGCGCGAGGGTCTCACGGCCAACCGCATCCAGTGGATCGCCGGCATCATCAACGGCACCACCAACTTCATCCTGTCGGAAATGCGCGACAAGGGGCTGGACTTCGACGTTGCGCTGAAAGACGCGCAGCGCCTGGGCTATGCCGAGGCCGATCCGACCTTCGACATCGAAGGCGTGGACGCCGCGCACAAGGTCACGCTCATGAGCGCCATCGCATTCGGCATCCCGGTGCAGTTCGACAAGGCCTACGTTGAAGGCATCACCAGGCTGGGCGCGGCCGATATCAAATACGCCGAACAGCTGGGCTACCGCATCAAGCTGCTGGGCATCACCAAGCGCACCGACCGCGGGGTCGAGCTGCGCGTGCACCCGAGCCTGGTGCCGGCCAAACGGCTGATCGCCAACGTCGAAGGCGCGATGAACGCCGTGATGGTGCAGGGCGACGCGGTGGGCACCACGCTGTACTACGGCAAGGGCGCGGGCAGCGAGCCGACCGCCAGCGCCGTGATCGCCGATCTGGTGGACATCACCCGGCTGCACACGGCCGATGCGGCCCACCGCGTGCCGCATCTGGCCTTCCAGCCC